>CALMXT010000310.1 GCA_937871125.1 uncultured Zoogloea sp.
TTACAAGAAAATGAGGAGACAAGCATGTCCGAAGTTCAAGTCCTGAAGCCCCAGAAGACCTGGAGCCACCTGGCCGCCCGGCGCCGCAAGCCGAGCGAATACGAGATCGTCAGCGCCAACCTGCACTACAACGACCGCGACGCCAACGCGCCCTACGAGCTGGCGCCGGGCATGTTCATGAACGAGTGGTACAAGAAGAACACCTTCGGCACCGCCCTCAAGCACGCCGACTGGAACGCCTTCCGCGATCCGGACGAAGTCGTGTATCGCACCTACAACATGATGCAGGACGGTCAGGAAACCTATGTTTTCGGCCTCTTCGACCAGTTCAACCAGCGCGAGCACGACAAAGCCCTCGACCCGCGCTGGGCCGGCTCCCTGGCCCGCCTGTACACCCCGGCCCGCTATCTGTTCCACACCATCCAGATGGCTTCCGCCTACGTCGGTCAGGTTTCCCCCGCCAGCACCATCACCAACTGCCACTACTTCCAGATGGCCGACAGCCTGCGCTGGCTCAGCCACACCGCCTACCGCACCAAGGAGCTGTCCATCGCCTTCGCGGACAAGGGCTTCGGCACCGACGAACGCAAGTATTGGGAAACCGACGCCGTCTGGCAGGGCTTCCGCGAGCTCATGGAAAAGACCCTGACGGTCTGGGACTGGGGCGAAGCCATCGTCGTGCTGAACCTGATCGCCAAGCCGGCCATCGAGGAATCGGTGCTGCGCAAGCTGGGCGAATCGGCCCGCCACAACGGCGACATGCTGCTCGGCCTGATCACCGACGCCCAATTGATCGATGCGGCACGCCATCGCCGCTGGCTCACCGCGCTGGTCAAGATGGCCCAGGAAACCCCGGGCAACCTGGAACTCATCCAGGGCTGGATCGCCAAGTGGGAGCCCCTGGCCGACAAAGCCATCGACGCCTACTGCAGCGCGCTGCCGGACGTTCCCGATGCAGCCGCCGTCGCCAAGGCCGCCACCCGGGAATTCCGCCGCAATCTGGGCTTGTAAGCGCCCGGCACACCCACAACCGTCCGGCGCCCGGCGGTGCCGGACGGATCAATCCAGGATGCGAGCTTCCATGAGCAACCCCATCATCCTCAACGAAAAAGACGGTTCGACCTTCGAGCAGCACGAAGGCGACACCCTTCTCCGCGCCGCCTTGCGGGCCGGGATCGGCCTGTCCTACGAATGCAACTCGGGGGGCTGCGGCGGCTGCAAGTTCGAGCTGCTGCAAGGAGAAGTCGAAACCCTGTGGGCCGACGCCCCCGGCCTCAGCGAACGGGATCGGCGGCGCGGGCGCCATCTGGCCTGCCAATGCAAGGCCCAAGGGCCGCTCCACATCAAGGCCGCGACAGCCGCCGAATACGTGCCGAAGATCGTGCCGCAACGCCAGAAGGCCCAACTCATCGGGACCTCGGACATCACCCACGACCTGCGCGAATTCCGCTTCCGCAGCGTCAGCGGCGCCAGCTTCCTGCCGGGCCAGTTCGCCATGCTGGACCTGCCCGGGGTGGACGCATCCCGCGCCTATTCGCTCTCCAACACGGCGAACGACGACGGCGAATGGCATTTCCAGGTGCGCCGGGTTCCCCACGGCAAAGGCACCCACGTGCTCTTCGACAAGCTGGCCTGCGGCGACGAAATCGGCCTGGACGGCCCTTACGGCGTGGCCTGGCTGCGCACCGACTCGCCGCGGGACATCGTCTGCGTGGCGGGCGGCTCGGGTCTGGCGCCGATGGTGTCCATCGCCCGCGGCGCCGTCGAGGCCGGCATGCTGAAAAACCGCAAGCTGTACTTCTTCTACGGCGCCCGGACGCCGCGGGATGTGTGCGGCCGCGAAATGCTGGCCCAACTGGAAGGCTTCGGCGACCGGATCGTGTATCTGCCGGTCGTCTCGCTGCCCGGCGACGACGGAGAATGGCAAGGCGAAACCGGCTATGTGCACGACCTCGTGTCGCGCGCCCTGCCCGGAAACCTGACCGGCTACGAATTCTATTTCGCCGGGCCGCCACCCATGACCCAGGCCTTGCAGGAGATGCTGATGGTGGGCCATCGCGTACCCTTCGAGCAGATTCATTTCGACCGCTTCTTTTGAAACCGCCCCGCTTGCCGGATCCATCGGCGCCTTCCGGAGCTCGTGCCCCGGACGGCGCCACTTCCGCTTCGTCCTCCAAACGCGATGCCCGCGGCGCGCTAGGATGGCCAGTCGTGGACAACCCGGAAGATGGAAGGAATGACAATGCAGCCTGACTGCGAACGCCCCCGCGCCGACAGCCCGAGTTCGGTGAAGGGCATCGTGCTGGACGCCGCCGATACCGTCGACGTGCGCCGCCAGAAGATGGCGCGCATCATCCTCGACTCCATGTACCAGTTTCTCGGGCTGCTGGATGTGGAAGGCACGGTCCTGGAAATCAACCGGGCCGCCCTCGACGGCGCGGGCCTGTGCCTCGAGCAGGTGCTTGGCAAACCCTTCTGGCAGGCGCGCTGGTGGGCCGTCTCGGAAGAGGTGCGCAACCGCGTCCAGGCGATGATCGCCGAAGCGCGCTCCGGCCGGTTTGTGCGCTGCGACTTCGAGGTGTTCGGGGAGCTCCACGGCTACAAAACCATCGTCATCGACTTTTCGCTCACCCCCATCATGGACGACCGGGGCGGCGTCGCCTTTCTGCTGCCGGAAGGCCGCAACATCTCCGAAAAAATCGCCATCAGCGCCGAGCTCACGCGAAAGAACGGCGAGCTGCAGAACGCCCTCGAAAAACTCAAGGAGATCGACGGCTTCAAGACCAAGTTCTTCGCCAACGTCAGCCATGAATTGCGCACGCCGCTGGCGCTGATCCTCGGCCCGGTGGACCAACTGCTGAAGGAAGCGCCGTCGCTCGGCGAGCGGGAGAAGTTCCGCCTGACCACCATCAAGCGCAATGCCCAATCCCTTCTGCAGCAGGTGAACGACCTGCTCGATCTGGCCCGCATCGACTCGGGCCGCATGCCGCTGGCCTACGTCTGCGCCAACGTCACGGCGATGGCCCAAGACATCGCGGCGGGTTTTGCGGCGGTCGCCGAAGAGCGCGCGATCACGCTGAGCGTCCGCGGCGAAGACGAGTTGTACGCCGACGTGGACCGGGTGAAGTTCGCCAGGATTCTGGTGAATCTGGTCTCGAACGCCTTCAAGTTCACGCCCTCCGGCGGGCGGATCAGCTGCACCATCGAGCGCATTCCGGGCGCCCGCTTCCTGGTCAGCGTGCAGGACAACGGCCCCGGCGTGCCGGATGCGATGAAGCAGCAGATCTTCGACCGCTTCACGCAGGGCGAATCCGGGCAGGGCGCGGTGGGCAGCGGTCTGGGGCTCAACATCGTCAAGGAATTCGTGGAACTCCACGGCGGCACCGTGGTGGTGGTGGATGCGCCGGGCGGCGGCGCGGTGTTTCAAATTGAAATCCCGGTGCGCGCGCCCAACGGCGCCTTCGTGCGCGAAACCGGCGAGGACAGCGTGCTCCACACCGGCTATGGCGACGATCCGGCCAAGCTGCCGGAGATGCCCGTCCCCGCCCACCGGGCGGGCAAACCGCGGGTTCTGGTGGCCGAAGACAACCCCGACCTGCGTCTGTTTCTCTACGACGTGCTGATCGACGAATACAACGTCTCGCTGGAAGAAAACGGCCAATCCGCCCTCGCCGCCGCGCTGGCCGACCCGCCGGACCTGATCATCACCGACCTGATGATGCCCCGCTTCGACGGCGAGCGCTTTGTCCGGGAATTGCGCGCCGCGCCGGATTTTCCGCACGTTCCGGTGCTCGTGCTGTCGGCCCGGGTCGACGACGTGCTGCGCGAAACCCTGCTCGAAGCCCTGGTCCAGGACTACGTCACCAAGCCCTTCTCGCCCCAGGAACTGCGGGCCCGTGTGCGCAATCTGGTGGCGGTGAAGCGCACCGTGGATATCCTGCAGAAGGAGCTGAACTCCCAGGCCTCGGACATCTGCGAGCTGACCGCCAATCTGGTCGAAAGCCGCAAGTCGCTCCAGAAGAGCCTGCTGGCCCTGCAGGTTTCCGACCGCCGCTGGCTGGGCCTTTACGACAACACCGCGGTGGGCATCGCGCTGGCCGACCAGAGCGGCCGTATCTTGAGCGCCAACCCGGCCCTGCAGCGCATGCTCGGCTACGGCAAGGACGAGATCGCGGGGGTGTCGCTGGTGGACATCACCGAAGAATCCCAGCGCCTCATGACCGAGAGGAACGTTCAGGGGCTGTTCGACGGTGCGCTCCCCAACTATCAGATCCAGAAGCGCTACGAGAAAAAGGCCGGCGGCTATCTCTGGGCCAACGTCAGCGCATCGCGGATTCCGGCGGTCGATCAGGACGGCCCGATGCTGGCGGTGATCGTCGAGGACATCACCGCCAAGAAGGAAGGCGAACAATCCCTCGCCGCGACCCGCGCCGAACTGGCCCGGGTTTCGCGCTTCACCATCATGGGCGAGCTGGTCGCCTCCATCGCCCACGAGGTCAACCAGCCCCTCGCCGCGGTCATCACCAACAGCGATGCCGCCCTGCGCTGGCTGGCGCTGGAAAAGCCGAATTACGAGGAAGTGGTGGCGGCGCTGCGCCGGGTCAGCCGCGACGCCAACCTGGCCGGCGGGGTGATCGCCCGGATCCGGAAATTCCTGCGGGCCGGCGAAATCAAGCAGGAGTGGATTGCCGTGCCCAAATTGCTGGATGAACTGCTGCTCATGCTGCATACGGTGCTGCAGGATGCCGGCGTGCAGGTCGTGGTACGCATCGCGCCGGACTTCCCGAAGATCTTCGCCGACAACGTCCAACTGCAGCAGGTCATCCTCAACCTGATCGTCAATGCCGTCGATGCGATGCGCGAGCGGCCGGGAACCCGCCTGCTCACCCTGGAAGTGAAGGAAGACGCGGCCGACGGCGCGATCTTTTCAGTGCAGGACTGCGGCGTGGGCATTCCACCCCAGGCCCAGGAAAAACTGTTCGACGCCTTCTTCTCGACCAAACAGGACGGGCTGGGCATGGGTCTGGCGATCAGCCGGACCATCGTCGAAAATCATGGCGGGCGCCTGTGGCTCGACACGTCGGTCGAATCGGGCGCCCGCTTCGTCTTCAACATCCCGTCGATCTGATCGCGGGGCACAGGAGAGACGATTGAATACCGCGACAGAAACCGTTTTCGTCGTCGATGACGACCTGTCGGTACGCGAAGCACTGAGCAGCCTGATCCGCTCGGTGGGGTTTCACGTGCAGACCTTTTCCTCCGCCGTCGAGTTTCTCCAGCAGCCGCGCCCCGCGGGCGTCTCCTGCCTGGTGCTGGACGTGCGCATGCCGGGGCTGTCCGGCCTCGATCTCCAGGGAGAGTTTGCCAAGTCGGGCGATCCCATCCCGATCATCTTCATCACCGGCCACGGCGACATCCCGATGGCGGTCCGCGCCATCAAGGCCGGCGCCGTCGAGTTTCTCGCCAAGCCCTTCCGCGACGACGATTTGCTGGAGGCGATCCGGCACGCGCTCGAACGGGACCGGGCCGGCCGCAGCGAAGCCGCCGAGCTGGACGAAATCCGACGCAAATACGCCACCCTCACAGGGCGCGAGCGGGAGGTCATCGCCCTGATGGTGAAAGGCATGCTCAACAAACAGGCAGCGGCGGAGCTCGGCGTGGCGGAGATAACCGTCAAAGTGCATCGCCACAACATCATGCAGAAGATGAAGGTGCGCTCGCTGCCCGACCTGGTGCGGATGATGGAGAAGGTCAACGCCAGATAGCCGGCGGATCGGTGGAAGCGTCGCCACCCCCGGCGCCGAAACACGAAGGCCCGCTTCCGCGGGCCTGCCTGACCTCCTGCGCCGGACCGGAATCAGCGCGAACCGGAATCAGCGGTAAGCCGGCTCGTTGGCGTTATGGATGATCCAGATCAGGTTGGCCCCGCCCAGATCGCCCATCGAACCCCCGGCAAAAATCAGCCGGCCCTGGTTTTTGTAGACGAGTTCCTGACGATGCGTGTCGCCGCCGAAATAGAACGGAATGAAGGCCTTGCCGGTGATATAGGCGCCCTGGTCCGACGGCTGACCGATCAGATCGGTCACCTGCTTCATGGGCATGCCGATCTGCAGCCGGGTAAACTTGCCGCCCGGAGCCGGCCGGCCCGTGATCTCGCCTTCGTAGTCGCGCAAGCCCTTGACCTTCTGCCCGTAACCGGATTCCACCTTGGAAGAATCCACCACTTCGCCGCGCGCATTCATGCCCGGCCCGATCTTGCCGGACGGCGCAGCCTGGGGCTGTGGCGCCGGCGTTTCGGCCGGTGCCGCGGCAGCGGTCTGGGTGTCCGGCGGGGCCGCTTTCGCCCCCTTCTTGCTGCCCTTGCCGCTCTTGCCCTTGGCCGGCGGCGCCACCGGTGCGGCCTGGGGCGCCGGCGTTGCCGGAGCCTGCGCGACGGGCGTCGGGGTTTGGGCCTGGGGCGCCGGCGCGCTCTCTTTCTTCTCGGGATTGCTCAGACACCCCGACAGACCTGCCGCAGCCACCAGCACCAGCGACGCCGGGCCGAAAATCTTCCCTCTCAGCATGATTTCATCTCCATACGACAGCGCAAATTCGCCTGTGAAATGTAGCACATACGGATTACCGCCCCGCGTCCGCCGGAGCACGCCGTGCGGCAGCCCCAAAGGGCCGGAATCCCGCTCCCGCAGGGCTTCCGGCGACCGGCGCTCCGCACAATGCCCTTGCCTCGACAGCATGACAAGCGCCACCGAGGGCGCCGCCGCAACCGACCCGCTTCGCATCGCAGACCGTCCGTTCGCGCCCGCCCTCCGCGCCGACGGCCGACGGCGGACCCGCCAAGCGGACGAAAGCCGCCTCGCCGCTTGATGCACAATGGAGCCCCCGAGGTTTTTTCCACCGACATGCCCGCCCTTTCCCGCAGCATCGCCCACCTCGACATGGACGCCTTTTTCGCGTCCGTCGAGCTGCTGCGCTACCCCCAGCTGCGCGGGCAGCCGGTGGTGGTGGGCGGGCGACGGGCATCGGCGAGCACCGCAGGACAGGCATTCCCCAGCCTGCGCGACTACGTCGGCCGCGGCGTGATCACCACCGCCACCTACGAAGCCCGCGCCTTCGGCGTGCATTCGGGCATGGGCCTGATGAAAGCCGCCCAACTGGCGCCGGACGCCTTGCTGCTGCCCGCCGATTTCGAGTCCTACCGCCACTACTCGCGCCTCTTCAAGGCCGCCGTGAGGGAGATCGCCCCGAAGGTCGAGGATCGCGGCATCGACGAAATCTACCTCGACCTCACCGCCCTCAACCCCGACGGCACGGCCGATGGCGCCCGCCGCGTGGCGCTGCGGCTCCAGCAGGCGGTGACAGACGCCACCGGGCTGTCGTGCTCGGTGGGCGTGGCGCCCAACAAGCTGCTCGCCAAATTGTGCTCCGATCTGGACAAGCCGGCCGGCATCACCGTCGTCACCGCGGCCGACATTCCCGCCCGCATCTGGCCGCTGCCCGCCCGGCGCATCAACGGCATCGGCCCCAAGGCCGCCGCGCGGCTGGAATCGCTCGGGATCGTCACCATCGGCGAACTGGCCGCCGCCGATCCGGCCTGGCTGCAGGATCGTTTCGGCGAGCGCTACGGCGTGTGGCTGCACCGCGCCGCCAACGGCGAGGACGAACGCCCGGTGGTCACCGAAAGCGAACCCAAGAGCGTGTCCCGCGAAACCACCTTCGAACGCGACCTGCACCCGCGCCTCGACAAGTCCGATCTGTCGCAGCACTTCACCCGCCTGTGCGAACAGCTCGCCGCCGATCTGGCCCGCAAGGGCTATGTCGGCAAGACCGTCGGCCTCAAGCTGCGCTTCGACAACTTCCACACCGTCACCCGCGACCAGACGCTGGCCGCGCCCACCGGCGACGCTGCCGTCATCCGCCGCGCCGCCGGCGAATGCGCCCGCCGCGTGCCGCTGGAGCGGCGCATCCGCCTGCTCGGCGTGCGCATCAGCGCCCTCTCCCGGCGCGATGCGATCCCGGAACACACGCCGCCTCCGGCCCAGGCCGAACTCTTCGTCTGAGCCGCACGACACATCACTACAATAAAAGCTGCCATCCAGGAGTCCAGCATGTCCCACCCGAACGAAACCGTGGCCGAACACCCTGCCGAAGCCTGGCGCCGGAATCTCCGCAACGAACACGACGCCCTCCTGCGCGGCCCGCGCCCCGCCTGGTGGTGGACCGGCGTAGCGCCGTCCGACACCCCCGGCCGCCAGGCCGACGGCACGCTCACCGCCCTGCCCCAGCCCAACCTGGCCACCTGCACCCGCGAATCGGTGCTCGCCGCCTTCGACAACGGCTGGACCCTCACCGAAGTGCTGTTCGCCGGGCTGCAGGGCGAGGAGGCCTTCTACCGGCCGCCCTACCATCACCTGCGACACCCGATGATTTTCTACTACTGTCATCCGGCCGCCCTCTACATCAACAAACTGCGCGTCGCCGGCCTCATCCCGGCGCCGCTCAACCCCTATTTCGAGCGCATCTTCGAAACCGGCGTGGATGAAATGCGCTGGGACGACATGTCCAAGAACGAGATGCTGTGGCCCAGCTTCGCCGAAGCCCACACCTACCGCCAGCAGGTGTACGCCACCGTCCGCGAGCTCATCGAAACCCACCCGGATCTCGCCGCCGGCCACCCCCCGATCGGCCAGAACCACCCCCTGTGGGCGCTGTTCATGGGCTTCGACCACGAGCGCATCCACCTCGAAACCTCCTCGGTGCTGATCCGCGAACTGCCGGTCGATCTCGTGCTGCGCCCCGCCGAATGGCCAAAACTCCATCCCAGCGCCGGCATCGAGACGGACTTTCCGCCCCAGGCGGGCCGCGACTATCCCCAGCCGGCCCTCCTCGACATCCCCGCCGCCCAGGTCAGGATCGGCAAACCCGCCAACTGGCCCAGCTTCGGCTGGGACAACGAATACGGCGAACGGCGCGTCAACGTCCAAGCTTTCCGGGTCGAAAGCCAACTCGTCAGCAACGGCGCCTTCCTCGAATTCATCCAGAGCGGCGGCTACCTCGAAGCGCAGTGGTGGACCGAAGCCGGCTGGGCCTGGCGCGGCTTTCGCAACAGCAAATGGCCGTGCTTCTGGGTGCCGGAAGGCCCTGCCGGCCTGCACCGTTACCGCCTGCGCACCCAGTTCGAAACCATCCCCATCCCCTGGAACTGGCCGGTCGAGGTCAATGCCCACGAAGCCGCCGCCTTCTGCGCCTGGCGCAGCACCCGCGACGGCCAACCCTGTCGCCTGCCCACCGAAGCCGAACACCAGGCCATGCGCAACGCCGCGTGGCTGGACACCGATCCGGCATTCCTCGAGGATGGCGCCGCCCTCGGCCGCGAGTTCGGCTGGAACAGCCAGCTCGCCCACGGCTCCCCGTGGCCCGTGGATGCCGGCCAACCGGCCGCCTGCGGCGCCTGCGACGTGTTCGGCAACGTCTGGCAATGGCACGGCGACGACTTCAACCCGCTGCCCGGCAGCAAGGTCCATCCGTATTACGACGACTTTTCCACCCCCTGCTACGACGGCCAGCACCAGATGATCCTCGGCGGCTCGTGGGTCTCCTGCGGCGACGAAGCCAGTGTGTGGGCGCGTTTCCACTTCCGCCCGCACTTTTTCCAGCACGCCGGCTTCCGGGTCGTGCAGGCGGCCCACGACGGCGGCGTGGTCAAGCTCGACGCGGCCGACGCCGGCCGGCAGGTTTATGAGGACGCCCGCATCGTCGACGAATACATGCTGCTCCACCACGGCGAACCCAAAACCCAGATGCCCTGGCCCGGCGGCCCGCAATGCGCCACCGCCTTCCCGCAGCGCTGCGCCCACTGGCTGCTCGACGGCGCCCGGCAATACGGCAGCGGCACCGCCCGCGCCCTGGACATCGGCTGCGCGGTCGGCGGCGCCAGCTTCGAACTGGCCCGCGAATTCGATGCGGTCCTCGGCGTCGACCTCAGCCGCGCCTTCATCGACGCCGCCGAAGCGCTACAGAAGAACGGCACGCTCCCCTACTTCCGGCGCGACGAAGGCGATCTCGGCCAGATCGTCGCCGCCCGCATCGACCCCGCAATCGACCGCAGCCGCGCCGCCTTCCGTCAGGCCGACGCCTGTTCGCTGCCGGCCGAGCTGGCCGACTTCGACGCCGTGCTGCTGGCCAACCTGCTGTGCCGCCTGCCCAGCCCCAAATCCCTGCTCGGCCGCCTCGGCGGCGAGCGCGGGCTGGTCAAGGTCGGCGGTCTGGTGGCGCTGTTCTCGCCCTACTCGTGGCTCGAACAATTCACCCCGCGGGAAGCCTGGCTCGGCGGCTTCGAGGCCGATGGCGAGCCGGTGAAGAGCGCAGACGCCCTCAAGGCCTTCATGTGCGCGGAAGGCTTCGTGCTGCGCCGCGAGGAAGAAGTGCCGCTGGTCATCCGCGAACACGCCCGCAAGTTCCAGTTCATCGTCACCCACGGCATGCTCTGGCAACGGGAAGCGTGATCCCTCGGCGGCAAGGGCGCTCGCCGGCCCCCTTGCCGCTCATCCGGCACACGTCGAACACGCTTCCGAGCGGCCGCCGCCCAACCATGCCCATGTGCCACAGACAGAGAGTTCGCGTCATGAAACGCCCTGCATTCAGCCTGCTGGCCTTCCTTCTCGCCGTCCCCCCGGCCCTCGCCGACGCCCCCTATCGGGACGCCCGACTTGCCGGCTACCTGGTCGGCAGCTGGTTCCACGACGAGGCGCGGCCCAACACTGTCTTGTCCTACGACCGGAACTTCACGCCCGACGGCCAATTCACCGGCACCATCATCGCCATCCGCAGCGCCAGCGACGGCACCACCACCCTTGCGCGCCTCCGCTACAGCGGCCACTGGAAGATCGAGGGCGACACCCTCGTCGAGACCATCGAATCGAGCCAGCCGCCGACGGAGCAGCTCCCGACGACCGACAAGGTGCACATCGAGGTGGCCGACAACACCCATTACACCGGCACCGACCTCACCGAGAGAGGCACCCGCCGGACTTTCGAACGCCTGCCGCCCGCCACACCGGCCCACATCGAGCGCGCCAAGGCGCCGTGGCCCGAGCCCGGCCCCGACCGCAAGTGGGTCGAAATGAGCCGGGAGCCGGCCGGCGTCACCAGTTACGACGCCAGCACCCTCAGCTGGACGGGCAGCATCGGCGGCGTCTGGCTGCGCACCCGGATGAGCGACAACGCAGTCGCCAATGCCCAGAAAAAGGCGCGGACCGGCAAGGGCGCGGCGACCGTGATCAAAGGCACCGAAAGCTACTTGCTGTTCGACTGCGACAAACCCTTGATCCGCACCCAGGAAACCCGCATCACCCTCGCCGACGGCCAGACCCTCACGGTCAGCAAGGCGTCCCGCGACGATCTGGCCCAATGGGAACGCCGACGCGACCGGATCGAGCGGAGCACCGGCGGCCTGCTCTGGCTGTGCAGCCGGCGCCCCGATCCGGCGCCCGCCACGCCCGGCCGCTGACTCACTCTTCGAGCAGGCTCCGCAGCATCCACGCCGTCTTCTCGTGCACTTCCAGCCGCTGGGTGAGCAGGTCGGCGGTCGGCTGATCGCTGGCCTTATCGACCAGCGGAAACAGGCCGCGGGCGGTGCGGGCGGTGGCTTCCTGGGCGGCCACGAGCAAACGGATCATCTCGGTGGCGGTCGGCACCTCGTCCGGCGCCTCGATGGAAGCCAGCTTCGCGAAAGCCGCAAAGCTGCCCGGCGCCGGATGGCCCAGCGCGCGGATGCGCTCGGCGATCACGTCGAGGGCGTTCCACTGCTCGGTGTATTGCCCCATGAACATCACATGCAAGGTGTTGAACATCGGCCCCTTCACGTTCCAGTGGAAGTTGTGGGTCATCAGGTAGAGGGTGAAGCTGTCGGCCAGGAGGCGTGACAGGCCGGCCGCGATCTCGGCGCGGTCGTCCGCCGAAATGCCGATATCCATCGCCGGGCCGGCGGATTTGTTGGTGCTTTTCTTCATGACGATCTCCTCTCGAAAAAACCACAGCGGTCGGTTCCTGCCTTCTTCGCCCCCTCCACCCGCCGCGGTGTGTGGAGGGGTGCGCGCCCAAGCGGGCAATGTCCGGCGCCTCAGCCCAGCGCCGTATCCAGAAACATCATCACCGCGAAGCCCGCCATCAGCCCGAGCGTGGCCGAAGTCTGATGGCCGTTGCGGTGGGTTTCCGGAATCACCTCATGGGACACGACGAAGATCATCGCCCCCGCCGCCAGCCCCAGGCCGACCGGGTAGGCCAGCGCCAGACCGCCGGCGATACCCGCGCCGAACAAGCTGCCAAGGGGCTCCATCAAGCCCGACGCCCCCGCCAGCAGCACCGCCGGCCACGCCTTGACGCCGGCCGCACGCAAGGCCATGACCACCGCCAGCCCTTCCGGAATGTCCTGGATCGCAATGGCGCCGGTCAGCGGCAGGCCGACGCCCATGTCGCCCTGGGCAAAGCTGACGCCGATGGCCATGCCTTCGGGCAGGTTATGCAGGGTGATCGCCAGCACGAACAGCCACACCCGCCCGATCCGCTCGCAACCCGGGCCGCAAGGGCCGCTGCTGTCGTGCTCGTGGGGCGTGAAACGGTCGAGGCCGAGCATCAGCAGCACGCCGAGGGCCATGCCGCCCACCACCGTGAGCGCCCCGAGGGCGCCGCTGCCGGTCATCTCCTTGGCGGCAGCAAGGCCGGGCAGGATCAGCGAGAACGAACTGGCCGCCAGCATCATCCCCGCCGCAAAGCCGAGCAGACTGTCTTCGGCCCGCGCCGACAGCCGGCGCAGCACCACTCCCGCCAGGGCGCCGAGGGCCGTCGCGCCGAAACCGGCGAGTCCGCCCAGCATGGCCAGCCGCAGCGGCTCGCCGCCCCCCGACAGCCCGTCGCGAATCCCGGCCGACAGCAGCAGCGCCACCGCCACCAGCGCCAGACCGAGACCGGCGCTCATCCACGGATGATTGCGCGCCTGGAGCCGCCAGGCGTCGCGCCAGGCCAGCGCCGCCACGTTGCCGTCGGCGGACGCGAGCGCGGTTTCGAAGGTAAGGGTCTTGTCGTTCATCGTCGGTCCCGGTGTGCGATGAGTCAGTTCGTGCCGCCGAGCATCCGCGCCACTTCGACCAGCCACAAGGCGGCGCCGACGGCGGTGACGACGAGACCGACGGTAAACCGGGCGGGGTGATCGACGGCGTTTTCATGGGCCGCATGGCGCGCGGCATCCATCGAGTTGGCAAGCGTTTTCATGGTGTTGTCCTCCGACAGCGTGTTCACACCCTGAATTCTTGTCGCTCGCCACGATTGCGTCCAATTGCCAATTCTGCTGATTCCGATAGCGTGGACTCATGCAACGCTTCACTCGAAGCGCAGCCCCTGGGCGAGGGGCAGATCGCCGGAATGGTTGATGGTGTTGGTCGCCCGCCGCATGTAGGCGCGCCAGGCATCGGAACCCGCCTCGCGACCGCCGCCGGTTTCCTTCTCGCCACCGAAGGCGCCGCCGATCTCGGCGCCCGACGGGCCGATGTTGACGTTGACGATGCCGCAGTCGCTGCCGGCCGCGGACATGAAGCGCTCCGCCTCGCGCAGATCGGTGGTGAAGATCGACGAGGCCAGCCCCTGGGGCACCGCGTTGTGGGCGGCGATGGCCTCGTCCAGGGTCCGATAGCGCATGACGTAAAGGATCGGGCTGAAGGTTTCCCGGCGCACCAGGGCGCTCTGGGCCGGCATGTCCACCAGCGCCGGACGCACGTAGCACCCGTCCGGGCAGCCCGCCACCGCCACCGTCTCGCCCCCGTACACCATGCCGCCTTCGGCCTGCGCCTGGGCCAGCGCCGCCCGGTGGGCATCGAGGGCGACCGCATCGATCAGCGGCCCGACCAGCACCCCGGCCTCCAGCGGATTGCCCACCGGCAGGCGCGCGAAAGCCCTTTCCAGGCGCGGCAACAGTTGCGGCGCGACGGATTCCTGCACGAACAGCCGGCGCAGCGTCGTGCAGCGCTGGCCGGCCGTGCCGGCGGCCGAGAACACGATGGCCCGCAGCGCCAGATCGAGATCGGCGCTGGGCGTGACGATCATCCCGTTGTTGCCGCCCAACTCCAGCAGGCAGCGGCCGAAGCGGGCCGCCACCCGCGGCGCCACGCTGCGTCCCATGACGGTCGAGCCGGTGGCCGAGAGCAGCGCCACGTCCGGATGGTCGGCCAGCGCACCGCCCACCGCCGCCGGGCCGACCAGCACCTGACTGAGCCCCGGCGGCGCTTCGTCCACCTCGGCCATCGCCGCCAGCAGCAGCCCCTGACACGCCTGCGCCGTCAGCGGCGTGCGCGACGACGGCTTCCAGATCACCGCATTGCCGCACACCAGCGCCAGCGCCGCATTCCACGCCCACACCGCAACCGGAAAATTGAAGGCCGTGATCACCGCGCACACCCCCAGCGGATGCCAGTTCTCCATCATCCGGTGGCCGGGCCGCTCGCTGGCCATGGTCAGGCCGTAGAGCTGGCGCGACAGGCCGACCGCGAAGTCGCACATGTCGATCATCTCCTGCACTTCGCCCAGGCCTTCGGCGAGGATCTTGCCGCTCTCGATACTCACCAGCCGCCCCAGCGCCGGCTGGTGCCGGCGCAGCAGCAGGCCGAAGTGGCGCAGCAACTCGCCGCGTCGCGGTGCCGGCACCTCGCGCCAGCGCAGGAAGGCCGCCCGCGCCCGAGCCACCGCGCCCTCCACATCGGTGCCGACGATGCAGGCGCCGATCGCGCTGCCGTCGATCGGCGAGCGCACCGCCAATGTGCCAACCTGCGGTGCGGGGAGCGCAAAGCCGGCAAAGATGCCGGCAACCTGGGACGACAGCGACGGCGTGAACATGGCGGACTCCTTCCCAACGCATTTTCGGGCGACCTCCCGGTTCGACCCGGCGCCGCCGCGAACTATCCCGTCCGCCCCGAATTCGAAAGCAAGCAACGGAGTGCATCGCCGCCCCGCTGCGGCTAAATTGGAATCCTGCCGTCCCTTGGAAGAATCGCCATGAACGCACCTCTTCGCGCCGCCGCAATCACCGCCGACCCGCGCTGGGCCCGCGTGCTCGCCCGCGACCCGGCCGCCGACGGATGTTTTTTCTACTCGGTGCGCAGCACCGGCGTGTATTGCCGCCCCTCCTGCGGGGCGCGCACGCCGCGGCCGGAAAACGTCGCCTTCCACGCCAGCGCCGCCGAGGCCGAAGCCGCCGGCTTTCGGCCCTGCCGGCGCTGCAAGCCGGACCAGCCGCCCCTCGCCGCCCAACACGCCGCCTGCGTCGCCGGGCTGTGCCGCCACATCGACGATGCCGACACCCCGCCCAGCCTCGCCGAACTCGCCGCCCTCGCCGGCCTCAGCCGCTACCACCTGCACCGCGTCTTCAAGGCCGTCACCGGGCTCACCCCCCACGCCTGGGCCACCGCCCGCCGCGCCCACCGCCTGCGCGACGCGCTCGCCCACAGCCCGCGCGTCACCGACGCCATCCTCGACGCCGGCTACAACTCCACCGGCCGCTTTTACGCCCAATCTGGCGCGGTCCTCGGCATGACGCCCACCGCCTGGCGGGCCGGCGGCGCCGACACCGACATCCGCTTCGCCATCGGCCAGTGCGCCCTCGGCGCACTCCTCGTCGCCGCCAGCCCCCGTGGCGTCTGTGCCATCGCCCTGGGCGACGACCCCGGGCGGCTCGCCGGCGACCTGCAGGCGCGCTTTCCCCACGCCCGCCTGATCGGCGCCGACCCGGACTTCGAAGCACTCGTCGCCCAGGTCGTCGGCTTTGTCGAAGCGCCGCAAACCGGCCTCGATCTCCCCCTCGACATCCGCGGCACGGCCTTCCAGCAACGGGTCTGGCAAGCCCTCCGCGCCATCCCGGCCGGCACCACGCTGAGCTACGCCGAACTCGCCCGCCGCCTCGGCGTGCCCACCGCCATCCGTGCCGTGGCCGGCGCCTGTGCCGCCAACACCCTGGCGGTGGCGATTCCCTGCCACCGGGTGGTGCGTAGCGACGGCAGCCTCGCCGGCTACCGTTGGGGCGTGGCGCGCAAGCGCGCGCTGCTCGACCGGGAGGCCGGCCGATGAGCACCGCCGATCTGTTCGGCGATCCGCCGCCCGCCACGCCCCTCGCCCCCGGCGCGGTGCTGCTGCACGGCTTGGCGCGGGCCGACGCCCCGGCCATTCTCGCCGCCGTCGAAGCCGTCACCGCCGCCGCGCCCTTCCGCCGGATGCGCACCCCCGGCGGCTTCACGATGTCGGTGGCTATGAGCAATTGCGGCGCCCTCGGCTGGATCACCGACCGCCACGGCTACCGCTACGTCGCCCTCGATCCGGACGGCGGCCAGCCCTGGCCGCCCATCCCGCCGCTGCTGCAAGAGCTCGCCCGCGAGGCCGCCGCCCGCGCCGGCTTTGCCGGTTTCGCGCCCGACGCCTGTCTGATCAACCGCTACGTCCCCGGCGCCAAGATGGCCCTGCACCAGGATCGGGACGAACGCGATTTCGCCCAACCCATCGTCTCGGTCTCCCTCGGCCTGCCGGCGGTCTTCCTGTTCGGCGGCGACGCCCGCGGCGACAAGGCCGCCCGCGTCCCGCTCGTCCACGGCGACGTCGTCGTGTGGGGCGGCCCGGCCCGGCTGCGCTTTCACGGCGTCGCCGCGCTCGAGGACGGCCACCACCCGGCCACCGGCGCCTGCCGGATCAACCTCACCTTCCGCAAGGCCGGCTGAACCATGCAGCTGCCCCTCGACTTCCGCCCCGCCGACGTCCTCGCCTTCCACGCCCGCGACCCGCAGCGGCGCGCCGAACGGGTCGACGGCGACGGCTTTGCCAAGGGCTTCATGTGGCACGGACACCCGGCCTGCCTCACGGTCGCCTTCCGGCCCGGCGAAGCGGAGGTGACGCTGGCGGTCGACGGCCCGGCCGCCGATCCGGCCGAACTCGACGCCTTTGCCCGCCATCTCCTCGGCCTCACCCAGCCCACCGCCGCCTTCGAAACCACCCACCGCGCCCATCCCCGGCTCGGCCCGCTGCTGGCGCAGCGCCCCGGCCTGCGGGTGCCCCAGGCCGCCACGCCCTTCGAGGCGCTGAGCTGGGCCATCACCGGCCAGCAGATCAGCGTCGCCGCCGCCATCTCGGTGCGCCGCCGCCTCATCGACACGGCCGGTCTGCGCCACAGCGGCGGCCTCGCCTGCTATCCCGACGCCGCCAGCCTGGCCCGCCTCGACGAAGCCGCCCTGCGCGGCGCCGGCCTGTCCGCCGCCAAGGCGCAAACCGTGCTGCGCATCGCCCGCCTCGTCGCCGACGGCCTTCTGCCCCTCGACGCGTGGCGCCGCGACACCTCCGCCGAGCTCATCCGCGCCCGCCTTTTAGCCATCCGCGGCATCGGCCCGTGGACCGTCGACTACACCCTATTGCGCGGCTTTGCCTTGGTGGACGGCTCCCTCCACGGCGACGTGGCCGTCCGCCGCGGTCTGCAACGGCTCCTCGAACGGGAAGAGAAAATCGGTGCCGACGAAGCCAAACACTGGCTCGCCGACTTCGCCCCGTGGCGGGCGCTGGCCGCCGCGCATCTGTGGGCCGCCGAATCGCCCACGGCCCCACCGCCCGGCGCGGCGTAAGGCGCGCCGGGCGGTCGGCAGCCGGTCCGACGCCGCCCGCGTCATCCCCGCGATGGCACGCTGAGGCGACGCTTCCTGCCCGACCACCGCAAGGCAGGAGGCGTCAAACCGCCTCGAACACACAATTACTGGCACTCCCCTCTCCGCGCCGCTTTCCACCTTGCATGCAAGGCGCGGCAGCTTGCGCGCAAGGTCCGGACGGTTGCCCGCAAGGCTTTTTGCCTTGCGCCCGAAGCGCCGAGGCTTGCGCGGCTCCCACTTTGGGGCGCGAGGGTCGCGCCGCCGCTTGCGCGCAAGCCCGTGGGCCTCGCGGCCAAAGCGCAAACCCTCGCGCGCAAGGAAAAAAGCCTTGCGACCGAATGGAATTCATTCAGTCGCAAGGCTTTGCGCTTTGCGGCCAAGGGCTTTTGGCTTGCGCCTCCGCCCGGCGGGTCGAGCCTACTTGAAGCCGACGGTCACCATCTTGCGCCGCAGGAAGGCGATCTGGGTCTGCAGCGGCAGGCCTTTCGGGCAGACGTCGTGACAACCCAGCAGCGACATGCAGCCGAACACGCCGGTGTCGTCGCCGATGAGTTCGTAGAAATCGTCGTCGCTGCGCACATCGCGGGGGTCGAGGCGGAAGCGGGCGATCTTGTTGAGGCCCACCGCGCCGACGAACTCGTCGCGCATGTGCACCGTGCCGCAACCGGCCACGCAGCAGCCGCATTCGATGCAGCGGTCGAGCTCATAGATGGCTTCGGCGAGTTCGGGCTCCATGCGCGGTTCGACGGCGGTCAGGTCGGGCTCGGACTGGCTGTGAATCCAGGTTTCGAGGCGCTCGGCGGTGCCGCGCATCCATTTGCCGGTGTTCACCGACAGATCGCCGATCAGCTCGAAGACCGGCAGCGGCGCGAGGGTGATGACGCTGCCCAGATCGCGGGTGAGGCTGCGGCAGGCGAGGCCCGGCTTGCCGTCGATGAGCATGCCGCAACTGCCGCAGATGCCGGCGCGACAGACGAAATCGAACTGCAGCGAAGGCGATTGACGCTCGCGGATTTCGGACAGGGCGAGGAAGAGGGTCATGCCCTCGGCTTCCTCGACCTGGAAATCCTCCCAGCGCGGCTCGGTGCCCTCGGTCGGGCTGCTGCGCAGGATGCGCAGGGTGAGGACGCGCGGCGCGCCCGGCGTGGTCGCGGCGGGCATCAACCGTGCACCCTGCGGTTGTCGTCGCGCAGGCTGCCCCAACCGGCAGCATGCCGGCCCGGCTCCACGCGGACGGTGCGGCCGAGATCGCGGACGAGGGCGGTGCAGGGCACACCGGGCTTGCCGTCGATGACGATGCCGCAGGTGTTGCAGGCCCCCGCATGACAGCAGAAACCGTCCAGCCAGGTGGCCGGCAGGCTGCCGCGCAGCTGCTTGATGGCGCTGAGCAGGGTCATGTT
Organism: uncultured Zoogloea sp.; assembly: GCA_937871125.1. GTDB lineage: Bacteria > Pseudomonadota > Gammaproteobacteria > Burkholderiales > Rhodocyclaceae > Zoogloea. Next base: position 19,061 of record CALMXT010000310.1, read on the forward strand.
GGCGGTTTCGAGGACTTCAAGCTCCTGCGTCCGGCCCTGGGACAGCGGCAGGTGGAGTTTGATGACTTTGACGTCGGGCTGCGGGGCATTCATGGTGTTTCATCTCCAAACCGCGCGTTCCTGCCCCGGAAGGCTTCCGGGACGAGGTGGTCGAACGGCATCAGGGCGTGTTGCAGGGTGTAACGGTCGGCATGCCCGAAGGCTGACCTGATGGCGGCGATCTCGGCATCGCGGGTGGCGGTTGCCGGGTGTTCGATGGCGTTTTTGGCGCCATAGCCGCGCCAGCCGGGCGGCAGTTCCATGCGGGTTACGTCGAGGGCTTCGTAATCGAGGGTCGGCAGGGTCTGACCCTCGTCGCTCCAGGTGGCCAGGGTCCGCTTGAGCCAGCCGGCGTCGTCGCGCCGCGGATAGTCTTCGCGGAAATGGGCGCCGCGGCTCTCGGTGCGCTGCAGCGCGCCATAGGCCACACACAGGGCCAGCTTGAGCATCTTTTGCACGCGGTAGGCGGTGACCAGTTCCGGGTTGGAGCCGGCCCGTTTGGTGCCGATGCCGATGTCGCGGCTCCGCACCAGCAGCGCCTGAAGCTCGTCTACCGCAGCCTGGAGCCAATCGCCCCGGCGGAAGATGCCCACCTTGTCGGTCATGATTTCCTGCATGCGCCCCATGAGTTCGGCGGCGTTCTCGTTTCCGTTGCCATGCAGCAAAGTGTCGAGCTTCGCCTGTTCCCGTTCGAGGAACTCCCGCACGAGGGCGGTGGAAACATGCAGATCGCCTGCGGAGGATTCCACGAAATCGGCAATCTTCTCGCCGACGATCATGCCAGCGACAACCGTTTCGGCGACCGAATTGCCACCCAGCCGGTTGAAGCCGTGGAGATCCCAGCAGGCCGCCTCGCCGCAGGCGAACAGACCGGCCAGACCGCGGGCCTGACCGGCCGCGTCGGTGCGGATGCCGCCCATCGAATAGTGCTGGGCCGGGCGCACCGGAATCATGTCGACGGCCGGGTCGATGCCGAGAAAATGCTGGCTGATCTCCTTGACCTCGCGCAGCTTGCCCTCGATGTGGGCCCGGCCGAGCAGCCGGATGTCCAGCCACAAGTGCTCGCCGAAGCGCGTCTTGACGCCGTGGCCAGCGCGGATGTGCTCTTCCATGCGGCGCGACACCACGTCGCGGGACGCCAGCTCCTTCTTCTCGGGCTCGTAATCGGGCATGAAGCGGTGGCCGTGGACGTCCTTGAGCAGGCCGCCGTCGCCGCGGCAGCCTTCGGTGACGAGAATCCCGGCCGGAAAGATGGTGGTCGGGTGAAACTGCACCGCTTCCATGTTGGCGAGCTGGGCGGCGCCGGTTTCGAGGGCGATGGCGGCGCCGATGCCTTCGTTGATCAGCGCGTTGGAGGTCACCCGGTAGATCCGCCCGAAGCCGCCGGTGGCGATGCAGGTGGCCTTGGCCACATAGGCGGACAGCTCGCCGGTGACCAGATCGCGCACCACCGCGCCGTGGCAGCGGCCGCCTTCGTGGATCAACGCAATGGCTTCGGTACGCTCATGCACCGGAATCCGCTCGGCCACTGCTTGGTCGCTGACCGCGTAAAGCATGGCGTGGCCGGTGCCGTCGGACACATAACAGGTGCGCCACTTCTTGGTGCCGCCGAAATCCCGCGCGGCGATCAGACCGTGGGCCGCGTCGGATTCGGTGAGGGTGACCCGCTGGCCGTCCATCACCACCTCGCGGGGGCCGGCCTTGACCCGGTTCCAGGGCACGCCCCAGGCAGCCAGTTCGCGCACCGCCTGTGGTGCGGTGTGCACGAAGAGCCGCGCCACGTCCTGGTCGCAACCCCAGTCGGAGCCGCGCACGGTGTCTTCGAAATGCACGTCCTCGTTGTCGCCCTGCCCTTTGACCGTATTGCCGAGGCTGGCCTGCATCCCGCCCTGGGCCGCGGCGGAGTGCGAACGCTTGGGCGGGACGAGGCTGAGGATGATGGCTTCGTGGCCGCGGCGCCTGGCCCCGACCGCAGCCCGCAACCCGGCCAGGCCGCCGCCCACGACGAGGACGTCGGTGTAGATGATGCGCATGGTCAGTTCTCCGTCGCCAGGTTGCCGACGACGACCGCCGGCACGTAGCGCTCGCCGGCCCGATCGGCATGGGCGGCGCCCAGGCGCATGTAGGCCAGCAGGGTGACGAGCCCGAGCGTCAGGAAGAAGAGGCTGAAACAGGTCTTGGCAACGCGCAGACGGCGCCGGCTGGCATCGGGATTGCGCCCTTCGAACCAGCCCCATTTCAGGGCGAGGCGATACAGGCCGACGCTGCCGTGGATTTCCACCGCGAAAAGCAGCACGAGATAGAGCGGCCACATCCGGCCGGTCCAGATCCGGTCGGCGGATTCGAAGGGCCCGATCAGCTCAGGCTGGGTGAGCATGCCGTAGAGATGCACCGTACCGAGAAAGAACAGCGCAAAGCCGGTCCACAACTGGACCCACCACAGCTTGGTGTCGCCGTGGCGCAGGCGGGACTTGTGCGCCGCAAACATACGGTATTGTTTGAAATTGGCCGGGAACTTGCGCAGCGCCAGCCAGGCGTGAAGCACGAAAATGGCCAGCACCACCGCGACCACGCCGGATACCACCAGCGGTTTGGGCGTGCCGAACAGCCAGCCGGCCTCGAAGAAGCGCGCCACGGTGTAGAACGCGTCGTTGCCGAGCAGAATCGACGACACGAAGAACATGTGCGCCACGAGAAACAGCGCCAAAAACAGCCCGGACAGGCTCTGCAGCAGGTCGAGACGCGCCGGCCAGCGGCTCTTGCGGGTGCGCGGCAGCGCCAGGACGGCGTCCGGCACGCGAACGTTTTCGGCATCTTCGGGCTGAGCGGACTGCGCATCGACGTCGAAGGGCGGAACGGATTCCGGTACGCCTTGAGGCGCGCCGGGAAGGGCAATTGAACGATTCATGGGATATGAGACGGAAAGGAGACCTCGGTTATCCGCCCCCCATGCGGGGAACGTGAACCGGCGATCCACCGTCGAGGGGGGAAATGCGCCGGAGCCCTTTGTCTCCTGATTGCTGGATAGCGTGTTTCACGCTTTTGTAGGACCAATTTAGCACAGACTGCTGCGCTGCAACATAATCGGCAACCGTATTTTTTGCTTCGCGCCGACTATTACCGTGCCCCGCACCGAAAAATCTGTGTTTTTTAGCAAAAATGCCACAACGAACTGTCCCCATTTGGACGCTGTGCCCGTTTATCCCCCACTTTTTTGGGCAAACCCATGCAAATCTGGATCGATGCCGACGCCTGCCCGGCGGTCGTCAAGGAAATCGTCTTCCGCGCGGCCGAGCGGCTGCAGATTCCGACCGTCCTGGTCGCCAACCGCATGCTGCGCACACCGCCGTCGCGCTTCATCCGGGCGATCCAGGTGCCCTCGGGTTTCGACGTCGCGGACGCCCACATCGTCGACCAGCTCAAGGCCGGCGATCTGGTGATCACCGCCGACATCCCGCTGGCCGCGGCGGTGCTGGAACGTCAGGCCTACGCGCTGAATCCCCGCGGCGAGATGTACACCGCCGCCAACATCGCCGAGCGCCTGTCGATGCGCAACTTCCTCGAAGAGCTGCGCGGCAGCGGTGTGCAGACCGGCGGACCGGCCGCCTTCAGCCAGGCCGACCGACAGGCTTTCGGCGGCGCACTGGACCGTTTTCTGGCCCGCCAGCCCAAGCCCTGAGGCTCAGCCGCCGGCCATGCCGGCCAAGCCCGCCGCCCCCACCGGCGCAACGGCCAGCCAGGGGATCGGCGCCAC
>CALMXT010000311.1 GCA_937871125.1 uncultured Zoogloea sp.
CCGACACTCTTGCCCATCGCCCGGTTGGCCTCGGACGACAGGGAGGAATGCATGACGACCGGAATGCCCTCGAAGCGGACATCCGACTTGATGTTGCGGGTGAGCACGTAGCCGTCCATTTCCGGCATTTCGGCGTCGACGAGGATCAGGCTGACTTCGTCGCGCAGGCTGATGCCCCGCTGCTGGGCGTGGCCGGCCATGCCTTCGAGACGCGTCCAGGCCTCCAGCCCGTTGAGGGCATGCTTGTGTCTCACGCCGAGCTTGTCGAGGGTTTCGGCAATCTTCTTGCGCGCCACCGACGAGTCGTCGACGAAGAACACATTGACCTCGTGTCCGCCTTCGAGGGGATGGATCTGGCCCACCACGGCCTCGCCGAAGGTGCTGGCAAGAATGGTTTCCACATCCAGGATGGACACCAGCTTGCCGTCCTGCAGTTCGGTGATGGCGGTGATGTAGTTGTGAGTGGTCGAGGTGACGTTGTCCGGCGCGCGGACCTTGTCCCATTCGACGCGAATGATGCGGTCCACCTCGTGCACCAGGAAGCCGAGCGTGCGCTTGCTGTATTCGGTCACCATCATCGATTCGCCGAGGGGCTCGCCGGGCTGGGCGATGCCCATCACCTTGGCCAGCGCGAGCACCGGGATGACGTTCCCGCGCAGGGAGATCAGACCCTCGACCCCCACCGGCATGTTGGGCGCTTTGGTAATGAAGGGCGTCCGCGAAACTTCGCGGACCTTGAAGACGTTGATCCCGAAGATTTCCTGCGTTCCCAGCGAGAACAGCAGGATTTCCATCCGGTTCGATCCCGCCAGCTTGGTCCGGGCATCGACGGATTCGAGCAACCCGCGATCGACACGATCCATGTTCATCTTGCTCCTCTTGGCTCAGGCAGATTTGGCCACGCTGGCGTGCTGCGTAATCAGCCGGCGGAGCACTTCCGCCAGACGCTGCGGCTCGAACTTGGCCACATATTCATCGACTCCGACCGAACGGCCGAGCTGCTGGTTGGACATCCCCGAAAGGGACGAGTGCATGATCACCGGCACCCCGTCGAAACGAGGGTCGGTCTTGATCTTCTTGGTAAGGATGTAGCCATCCATTTCCGGCATTTCCACATCGGTGAGGACCAGTGCCACCATGTCCTTGACCTTGCGTCCCGACGACGCCGCGTAGGACGCGAGCTTTTCCAGTTCTGTCCAGGCCTGACGGCCATTCACGGAGCCGACATAGCGCACGCCGAGCGCGTCCAGCGTGCGCTCGATCTGCTTGCGGGCCACCGACGAATCGTCGGCGTAATAGACAGTGAGCGGCTCGTCGGCGACGATCGGATCGATCCCCTTGAACAGGAACTCGTCGTCGTAGCGGGTGGTTTCGGAGAGCACCTTCTCCACATCGAGAAGCATCACCAGTTTGGGGCCCGGCAGCTCGGTGACCGCCGTGACGAGTCCGCCGAGGTTGGCGGTCAGCATGTCCGGCGGCACGCGCATCTGCGACCAGTCGAGGCGCAGGATGGTATCCACCGCCTCGACCAGAAAGCCCTGGGTATGCCCGTTGTATTCGGTGACGATCATGATGTCGCGCGGCGTTTCCGTGCCCATGCCGGCGTATTTGGCCAGATCCACCACCGGCACCAGCACGCCGCGCAGACTGACCATGCCCTCCACCGACGAGGGCATTTCCGGCGCCGCCGTGATGGGCGGCGTGCGCATGACCTCGCGAACCTTGAAGACATTGATCCCGAAGGTTTCGCGCCGCCCTGTGCGAGGGTCCTCGCCGAGGGTGAACAGCAGGATTTCGAGCTTGTTGGTGCCCGCCAGCCTGGTACGCGCGTCAATGTTTCTGAGAAGTTCCGACATGCTTCAATCTCCGTCGCTGGCCACCTGCCATCCCGTTGGAGCAGGCGCCGCCTTGGATGCAATATCGGCGGGGAGAGAACAATCTTGAGGGTCGCGAAAACACCGCCGGACGGGTTCCGCGAGGCGTCTCGGAGGCTACTTGAGGCTGTCGGGAGCCCGCTCGGCGAGCCGGAATATCACATCGACCCGGTTGCCCGCGCCGCTATAGCGGACCTCCTCGCACACCCGCAGAAGCAGCGGAATACCGCGGCCGTGGCCCTTCAGCATGTCTTCGGAGGTGGGTTCGCGCAGGGCCGCCTCGACCTGGGCCTCATGGTCGAAACCCGGACCGGTGTCGGCGCAACCGATGTGCAGCACCGGCGACCGGCCGAGGTTCTGGCGCAGGGTCAGTTCGAACTCGACGGCCCCGACAGCGAGCCGGGCAAGACGCCGCGACCGCTCTTCGAGAAAGACATCCATGCCTTCGGAACCCACCTTGAGCGACGACGGCAGACGCAGCAGGCCGTGATCGAGGGCGTTGTTGAAGAGTTCGGACAACACCAGGAACAGCCGCCCGGCGAACGGCCGCACGCCTTCGAACTGCTCGATGGCGCCGAGAATCAGCGGCACCGCATCCAGACGCTTCAGATCGGTGGCGCCGAGGCGCAGCACCAGCCGCCAGTCGCTGGCCGTGAAAGGTGCCTGCATTTCCCCCGACGGCGCCGCAGGAACCGGGTTGGGCGTGTCGGTGAGGGCGATCTGCGCGATGGAGATGTCGTCGCGGGGCGGGTTGCCGCCCGTCAGACGATGGACGATCTCGGTAAGCCGGGGTAGCCGCGCCGCTGCCGGCAGGCCGTTCAGCACCTCGCCGAGACCATCGACGCCAAGCGCCTTGTCGGCAGCGTCTTCCAGTTCGATGAGACCGTCGGAAAACAGCAGCAGGTGATCGTGAGGATTGACCACGTGGGAATCCACGGTGCCGTCGAACTCGTCGTCGTCCACGACGCCGAGCGGAAAGTGATGACGGTTGAAGTGCAGGCGCACGCCGCCATCCGGACGCACCAGCAAAGGGCCGGGATTGCCACCGTTCCAGACCGTCACGTAACGTTCGCGGAAATTGACCGCCACCAGCGTGGCCGCGATGAAACGGTCGACCGGCAGCAACGCACGCACCTTGCTGTTGATCTCGCGGGCAATGGCGTCGATCCCGAAGCCCCGCTCCGTCATGCGGTAAAACGGGGCGGTGACCGGCAACACGTTGAGCGAGGCCGCCAGCCCGTGGCCCGCGCCGTCCGCCAACAGCACGTGCAGGACGTTGCCCGGCGTGCGCGCGGCGGCAATGAGGTCGCCGCTGAATTCGGCGGCCGCTGCAATGAAATGGGAAACCACCGGGTCGCCGAGCGCCTCCCGGTTGATCAGGCGTTCCATCACGAAACGCGCCAGCCGCTGCTCTTCCTCCTGAATGCTCCGATAGCGGGCCAGTTCCCGGTTGCGCTCCTCGGCCTGGCGCTGCATGGCCCGGAGCCGAAGGATCACGCCGAGCTTGGCGTGGAGCATTTCGCGGGAGGCCGGCTTGCACAGATAGGCATCGGCTCCGGCCTCGAGCGCCCGCATCTGCGTGGCTTCGTCGAGGCTGCCGGTAAAAACGAGGCTTGGAATCCAGCTGCCGTCGGTGCGCGCCCGCACCGTCTGAAGCAACTCGATGCCGTCCATGCCCGGCAATCCGACGTCCGTCATCAGGACATCCGGATGAGCCCGGGCAATGTGGTCGAGCGCTTCATTGGCGGTACTGACACCGGCGACACGGTGGCCGAGTGCCACCAGATCCCGCCGGATCAGAAATAGATCGTCGGGGTTGTCGTCTACAACAAGGATGAAGAGGGATTCGGAATCGCGCTCCGCCACCGCTACACGATCGGAAAGAGCTTGCCGAAGTTGGCGATATCGAGAACCTGACGGACGCTGCCCTTTGCATTGGCCAGACACACCGTCTTACCGGAAGTCTTGGCCTTATCGCGCAGCATCAGCAGCATGCCGAGGGCAGAACTGTCGAGGTAGGCGACATTACCGAGATCAACCGCCACTTCGGTCGTGCCGGGGCTGCCCAGGGCACGTTCGACCGCATCCCGAAATTCCCGATGGGAATTGAAATCGAAACGCCCGGAGAGTTGAATTCTGGCCTGACTCTGCAGGGTGCTTACGCTGGTATCCATTTCTTGCCTCTAAATATCCGTCTACTTGCAACTGTGCCGGTGAAAACCAGCCGACCATCAACTCATGCCCTCAAGCCTCGGCGCTCAAGCCCTCGAAGACGGGACAGCACGCGTTGCCCGATTTCCTTCAGCGGCGCCACCTCATCGAGGGCGCCGATCATTGCCGCTTCCCGCGGCATACCATAAACCACACAGGACTCCTGGTCCTGCCCTATGGTCCACGCCCCGGCCTGCTTCATTGCCAGCAAACCCTGGGCGCCATCCTTGCCCATGCCAGTCAGAATCACCCCCAGCGCACTGGAACCGGCATGACGGGCGGCCGAATTGAACAACACATCGACCGCCGGACGATGACGGTTCACCGGCTCCGACTGCGCCAATTCACAGACGTAACCCCCAATCACCCGTTTCAGCGAGAGATGGGAATGCCCCGGCGCCAGATAGGCCGTTCCGGGCATCACCTTCTCGCCGTGCTCGGCCTCCTTGACCTGCAACTGACAAAGACCGTCGAGCCGTCTGGCGAAGGACGCCGTGAACATTTCCGGCATGTGCTGCACGATCAGAATCCCAGGCATCTGTCCGGGCAGAGAACATAGCACTTCCTTGATCGCCTCGGTGCCACCCGTCGACGCACCGATCAGCACCAGTTTCTCCTGCAATACCCTTTCGGGAATGCCTCCGCCGCCCCCGCCACCCACCTCGGATGGCTCTCGCAGCAAGGGTTTCGACGTAGTTTGCGCCTTGAAAGGGACACGTGGCCGGGCACTGTACGCAGCCCTGACCTTTTCACAAATTTCTACACGATAACTCTCGACACTTCCGCCGGCATCCAGCTTCGGCTTGGGCAGAAAATCCACCGCCCCCAGCTCCAGCGCCTGCAGCGTCGCTTCGGAACCACGTTTGGTGAGGCTCGAAATCATTACCACCGGCATAGGCCGCAGCCGCATCAGACGCGCCAGAAAATCGAGGCCGTCCATCTTCGGCATTTCGATGTCGAGGGTCAGCACATCGGGATTGTGGGTCTTGATCATCTCCCGCGCCACGATGGGATCGGGAGCCGCACCGACCACTTCCAGATCGGGGGCCGAATTGATGACTTCGGTCAGCATGCCGCGCATCAGCGCGGAATCGTCGACGATGAGAACCTTGATTACCATGCTCAGCTTCCAGTTCCAGACGAGTCAGACAAACCCCGTCAACCAAATAGCTCGACGTCGCCCTGCACATTGTCACGTCGAAGTCGGGCTTCGTATTCGCGCTCACGCGCAATAAGCGTGTCATTTTTCACGCGAACCAGTTTTTTCATCATCACCCGCCCGCTGACCGGAAAAAAATAGACTTTCCGCGGATAGATATCGAGCAGATCCTGCGCCACGACCGGGATGCGTTCAGTGGCGAGATAGTCGAGGACGAATTCGGAGTTCTTCTCGCCGACCTGAGCCTGGGTCAGACTGGCAAGCACCTTTCCACCCCCGAAAACCTTCGCCTCCAGGCTACTTCGTCGCGCCCCGACTTTAAGTAGATGGTTCAACAATACCTCCATCGCATAGGCCCCATAACGGGCCGACGACGATAGCACACCGGATTCCGAACTCTCGGGCAACATGAAGTGGTTCATCCCGCCAAGCCCCTTGTCCCGGTCACGGATGCACGCCGTCACACAAGAGCCCAGCACCGTAACCAGCAACATGTCGGCGGTCGTGACGAAGTATTCTCCGGGCAGAACCTTTACGGCATCGCAATCGAAAGTACGGTCGAAATAACGGTTCGTCGCCATGTGCTCCACATAGCCGGCGTCATCGGTCACGGGCGTCCTTCCTTTCGTAGACCGTCCGGCCCAGCGAGCGGAAAAGATCGGCCGCGTGCAGGAAACTCTCCGAATGTCCCGCGAACAGCAGGCCGTCCTGCTTGAGCAGGGGCACAAAGCGTTTGAGGATCGCGTACTGGGTCGGCTTGTCGAAATAGATCATCACGTTGCGACAGAACATGATGTCGAACGGCCCCTGCAGCGCCCAACTGGTTTCGAGCAGATTGATGCGCTTGAATTCGATGAGCCTCTGCAACTCCGGACGCACCCGGGCAAACCCGGCCTGGCTGCCCGTGCCCTTGAGGAAAAACCGCTGCATGCGCTCCCGCGACAGCCGATCCACGCGGTCCAGACCGTAAACCCCGGCCTGAGCCGTGGCAAGGACGTTGGTATCGATGTCGGTGGCGACGATCTGCACCGGCGGCGTCATCGTATTGAAGGCCTCGCAGGCCGTGATGGCGAGGCTGTAAGGCTCTTCGCCGGTGGACGCAGCGCTGCACCAGATGCGCAGCGGATTGCGGCCGGCGTGCTTCTTGAGGCGTTCGGCCAGAATATCGAAGTGATGTGCCTCACGAAAAAACGAAGTGAGATTGGTCGTAAGGCTATTGACGAAGGTCTCCCACTCCGCCGGATCCCGCTCGGCCCGGTCGAGGTAAGCGGAAAAGGTCTTGTCGCCCCGCGCCCGCAGCCGGCGGGCCAGACGGCTATACACCATGTCCTGCTTTACCGGAGACAGGGAGATGCCGGCGTGCTTGTAGATCAGCGCCCGCACTCGCTCGAAGTCCGCCGCGGAAAACACGAACTCCCGATCGTTCGTCGGCAGAGAGGGCGCAGCGACCGAAGGCGCGGCAGGCCGGGGTGTCGCCGGGCGAGCAGGGCTCGCCGTGGCAGTGCCCAAGGGCCGACGGGGAGACAGTTTTTCAGTCATGGCGCGGCGCTCTCTAGAACTCTTCCCATTCATCGTCAATGTCGCTCGCGGCGCGACCGCTCGCCCGACGCACCTTGGAGACCGCGGCGACCGGCTTCGGCGCGGCCGGACGAGCCGCCCGTTCGGGCAGACGGGCGACATTGTCGGGCACCGCGCTTGCCGAACCGGCAAGCTGCGGCGCTGCTCCAGCGTTCAGACGGAACATGGACACCGCCCGCACCAGGGTGCGGGACTGGTCTTCCAGGCTTTCGGCCGCCGCTGCGGCTTCTTCGACGAGGGCCGCGTTCTGCTGCGTC
>CALMXT010000312.1 GCA_937871125.1 uncultured Zoogloea sp.
TGGCCAGACACAGGCCGCCGGAATATGAATAGGCATCCGGGTCGTCCTGGGAATATTGCTCGAGTTTGCGGATATCGATCTTGCCGACCAGCGAGGAGATGTCCTGGTTGTTTTCGTCGCCTGGCTCGGTCTTGGCCACCGCGACTTGACGCAGTACCGATGGACGCAGTTTGACGACGCGGAACCGGGTGATATCGCCGTTGAACTCATGGAGGCGTTTGACCGCCCACGGGCTCATGATCGTGTTGAGATAGCGCTGAGGAATCCCATAGTCACCCTCAAGAATGCGGCCATCCTCGGTCAGATTGAAAAGACCCAGTGGCGACTCATGCACCGGAGAACCCTTGATGGCATAGAAGGGTATCTTTTCGACGAGAGTCTTGAGCTTTTCGGCCAACGAACTCTTACCGCCGCCGACGGGGCCAAGCAGATAAAGGATTTGTTTCTTTTCCTCCAAACCTTGAGCGGCATGTCGGAAATACGACACGATGTTCTCGATCGATTCTTCCATTCCGTAAAAATCGCGGAACGCTGGATAGATCTTGATCATCTTGTTGGAGAAGATGCGTGACAGGCGCGGATCGAGACGCGTGTCGACAAGTTCCGGTTCGCCGATGGCCTGGAGCAGGCGTTCGGCCGAGGTCGCATAAGCCATCGGGTCGGACTTGCACAGATCCAGATATTCCTGGATCGACATCTCCTCTTCCCGTGTCGACTCGTATCGGGCCTGAAAGCTGGTGAAGATACTCATCTGATGTCTCCTGAGGCAGGGCACCCGAGCAGGGTACCGAATTTGCCGCCACCCTCGGCGCGGATGACGGCGTGTGACGCAGATCGTTGATCGAGCACCTCGAAAGCACGCGGTATATCCGCCAAGGCTGAGGAGTTTGGGTGTTCCAGTTGATGTGATAGCGCAAACGCGAATGGAGTTCCAACGATTCTATGGGACTTTTTCACACTTGATGCATCGATGCGACGCACGGATGTCACATCACACGCGGTGCTGCAAGCCATTCAGGCGCCTGTGATAGACTAAAGGTTTTTCCGACGTCTTCATTGGTTACAGGGCGATTGAGGCACGAGTCTTGCTCGATATTCTCCGCCCATTGATGAAGCGTTTTTGTCCAGACCGATCAGGGAATTTTCATGAGCAACCAGGAAACCGTGGTGAGCGCACTCGAGCGCCGTATCGACATGTCCGTGCCGCTGGCCGATATCGAAAAGGACGTGGAAGCCCGTCTCAAGCAGATGGCTCGTACCGTCAAGATGCCGGGGTTCCGTCCGGGTAAGGTTCCGTTCCGGATGGTGGCGCAGTCGTATGGTCCGCAAGCCCGCTCGGAGGCCATCGGTGCCGCGGTCGAACGCGTGCTGGGCGAGCAGATCCGTGCCCAGAACCTGCGCATTGCTGGCTATCCGAACATCGAGCCGAAAGAAGCTGCCGGAGCCGAAGCGCTGGAGTTCACGGCGGTATTCGAGGTTTACCCGGAAATCGCGATTGCCGACGTGAGCGCCCACGAAGTCGAGCGTCCGCTGCTCGAAGTCGGCGATGCCGAAGTCGACAAGACCCTCGAAGTTCTGCGCAAACAGCGCACCACTTTTGTGCCTATCGAGCGTGCGGCCCAGGACGGCGATCGTGTCGTAGTCGATTTCACCGGTCGCAAGGATGGTGTCGAATTCGAAGGTGGCAAGGCAACCGATTTTCCCTTTGTGATTGGCGCTGGCCAGATGCTCAAGGATTTCGAAACTGCCGTGCTGGGTCTCAACGCAGGTGAAGTCAAGACGTTCGACATGACCTTCCCGGCCGATTACCACGCGACCCATCTGGCCGGTCAGACCGTTCAGTTCGAAGTGGTGCTGAAGAAGGTTGAAGAGCCGAAGCTGCCGGAAATCGACAGTGAATTCGCCAAGTCGTTGGGTATCGCCGATGGCGATGTCGCCAAGATGCGCGAAGAAGTAAAGGGCAATCTGGAGCGCGAAGTGAAGCGTCGCATCCAGGCCAAGGTCAAGGAGCGCGTCATGAACGTGTTGATTGAAACTCACCCGATCGACGTGCCGAAGGCTCTGGTCGAGCAGGAATCCCGTCAGTTGGCCGAAAACGCCAAGAAGGATTTCGAGGCCCGCGGCATGCAGACCAAGGATCTGCCGATTGACGCCAGCTGGTTTGCCGAACAGGCGGCTCGCCGTGTCAAGCTTGGCCTGATCATGTCCGAGCTGGTCAAGAGCAAGGACCTCCAGGCCAAGCCTGAGCAGATTCGTGCCACCATCGAAGACTTTGCCGCCAGCTATGAAGATCCGAGCGAAGTGGTGAGTTGGTATTACTCCCAGCCGCAACGTCTGGCACAGGCCGAAGCGCTGGTGATCGAGGACAATGTGGTAGCGTGGGTCGTTGGCAATGCCAAAACGACCGACAAGGCCACCTCTTTTGACGACTTGATGGGCAATGCGGCTTAATTTCCGCGGAAAGCGACGTTAAATGAACCCGATGACACCCCCGTATTCTCAAAGCGACTGGAGTCCGGTCGGCCTCGGCCTGATTCCGATGGTGGTCGAGCAGAGTGGTCGCGGTGAGCGGTCCTACGATATCTACTCGCGCCTTCTCAAGGAGCGGGTGGTGTTTCTGGTAGGGCCGGTCACCGACGTGACGGCCAACCTGATCGTCGCTCAGTTGCTGTTCCTCGAATCGGAAAACCCGGACAAGGACATCTTCTTCTACATCAACTCCCCGGGCGGTTCGGTGACGGCCGGCATGGCGATCTACGACACCATGCAGTTCATCAAGCCGGACGTGAGCACTCTGTGCGTTGGGCAGGCGGCAAGCATGGGCGCCTTCCTGCTGGCGGCCGGCGCGAAGGACAAACGGTTTTCGCTGCCCAACTCGCGGATTATGATTCATCAGCCGCTCGGCGGTTTTCAGGGGCAGGCGTCGGATATCGAAATCCATGCTCGCGAAATCCTCGCCCTGCGCGCCAAACTCAACGGCATGCTGGCCAAGCACACCGGTCAGCCTGTCGAGAACATCGAACGTGACACCGACCGGGACAACTTCATGTCTGCGGAAGACGCCACGCGTTACGGGTTGATCGATAAAGTTCTGACCAGCCGCGCCGACGTGGCCTGATTGTTCGGCAGTATCCTGTACAGAGAGAAAGGGCAGTAATGGCGGACAAGAAAACGAGCGGAGAAAAGCTCTTATATTGCTCGTTCTGCGGCAAGAGCCAACACGAGGTCCGCAAGCTTATCGCGGGTCCGTCCGTGTTCATCTGCGATGAATGCATCGAGCTGTGCAACGACATTATTCGCGATGAAATTACTGCAGATACCGGTGGCGCCAAGGGCGTCAAGGGTGAGCTTCCCTCGCCCCGCGAGATCAGTGCGATCCTCGACCAGTACGTGATCGGCCAGGGGCCGGCCAAGCGCATCCTGTCCGTGGCGGTGTACAACCACTACAAGCGCTTGCGTCACCTCTCCAAGACACACGACGACGTCGAGCTCTCGAAGAGCAATATCCTGTTGGTTGGCCCCACTGGTTCGGGCAAGACGCTGCTCGCCCAGACCTTGGCTCGCCTTCTCAACGTGCCTTTCGTGATGGCGGATGCGACGACGCTCACCGAAGCCGGTTATGTCGGCGAGGACGTCGAAAACATCATCCAGAAGTTGCTGCAGAAGTGCGACTACGAAGTCGACAAGGCACAGCAAGGTATCGTCTATATCGACGAAATCGACAAGATTTCCCGCAAGTCGGACAACCCGTCGATTACCCGCGATGTGTCCGGTGAAGGCGTCCAGCAGGCACTCTTGAAGCTTATCGAAGGCACCATCGCATCGGTTCCGCCGCAAGGCGGGCGCAAGCATCCGAACCAGGATTTCGTGCAGGTGGATACCACCAACATCCTGTTCGTTTGCGGAGGCGCGTTCGACGGTCTCGACAAGGTGATTCGCAACCGTACCGAAAAGTTCGGGATCGGTTTCGGGGCCGAGGTGAAGAGCAGCGAGAGCAAGAACCTTTCCGAATCCTTGCGTGAAGTGGAGCCGGGCGATCTGATCAAGTTTGGCCTGATCCCAGAGTTGATCGGCCGTCTGCCTGTGGTTGCCACGCTGCAGGAGCTCGATGAGGAGGCGTTGATTCAGATTCTCGTCGAGCCGAAAAACGCGCTCATCAAGCAATACCAGAAACTCTTCTCGATGGAAGGCGTCGAACTCGAGGTGCGTCCTGCGGCCTTGCAGGCGATTGCCCGCAAGGCGCTCAAGCGCAAGACGGGTGCCCGCGGTCTGCGTTCGATTCTTGAAGGCACGCTGCTCGACACCATGTATGAACTGCCGTCCATGGAGAATGTGTCCAAAGTAGTGATCGACGAAGGAATGATCGACGGCGGCACCAAGCCGATCCTGATCTATGCCGATCAACCCAAGGTCTCCGGCTCCAACTGACATCGAGCAGAAGTTTTTTCCCGGACTGCTTGAATTGATGTCGCTAGGGCCCCATATGGGGCCTTAGTGCCTTTAAAGGAATAATCATGTCGAGCACGCTTGACCTCCCCGAAGAACAGATCGAACTCCCGCTGCTCCCCCTGCGCGACGTGGTGGTGTTTCCGCACATGGTGATCCCGCTGTTCGTGGGTCGCCCCAAATCCATCAAGGCTCTCGAAAGCGCCATGGAAGCCGGCAAGAGCATCCTGCTGGTGGCGCAAAAATCCGCCGCCAAGGACGAACCCTCGGCCGAAGATCTCTACGACCTCGGTTGCATTGCCAACATCCTGCAGATGCTCAAGCTGCCTGACGGCACCGTGAAGGTGCTGGTCGAAGGCGTGCAGCGTGCGCGCGTGCTGTCGGTGGAGGATCTGCGCACCCTGTTCGTTGCCAAGGCCCAACCGCTGCCGGCTGCCGAAGCGCCCGACAACGAAGTCGAAGCCATGCGCCGGGCCATCATCAGCCAGTTCGACCAGTACGTTAAGCTCAACAAGAAGATTCCGCCGGAAATCCTCAGCTCGCTTTCGGGCATCGAGGATCCGGGCCGGCTGGCAGATACCATTGCTGCCCACCTTCCGCTCAAACTCGAGCAGAAGCAGGAAATCCTCGAAATGTTCGATGCCGGCCGACGCCTCGAGCGCCTGCTTAACCAGCTCGAAACCGAACTCGACATCCTCCAGGTTGAAAAGCGCATCCGTGGCCGCGTCAAGCGCCAGATGGAAAAGAGCCAGCGCGAGTACTACCTCAACGAGCAGGTCAAGGCCATCCAGAAGGAGCTCGGCGAGGGCGAGGACGGCGCCGACCTCGAGGAGATGGACAAGAAGATCAAGGCCGCCGGCATGACCAAGGAGGCCATGGCCAAGGCACAGGCAGAGCTCAAGAAATTGCGTCTGATGTCGCCGATGTCGGCCGAAGCCACGGTGGTCCGCAACTACATCGAAACCTTGGTCGGCCTGCCTTGGAAAAAGAAGTCGCGCATCAGCAAAGATCTGGCCGAAGCCGAAACGATCCTCGACAAGGAGCACTACGGTCTCGAGAAGGTCAAGGAACGCATCCTTGAATATCTTGCCGTGCAGCAGCGCGTCGACAAGCTGAAGGCGCCGATCCTGTGCCTGGTCGGTCCTCCGGGGGTCGGCAAGACCTCTCTCGGTCAGTCGGTGGCGCGTGCCACCAATCGCAAGTTCGTGCGCATGAGCCTCGGCGGTGTGCGCGATGAAGCCGAGATCCGCGGTCACCGTCGCACCTACATCGGTTCGATGCCGGGCAAGATTTTGCAGAACATGTCCAAGGTCGGCGTGCGCAACCCGCTTTTCCTCCTCGACGAGGTGGACAAGATGGGGCAGGATTTCCGCGGCGATCCGTCGTCGGCGCTGCTTGAAGTGCTCGACCCGGAGCAGAACTCGACCTTCGTCGACCACTACATCGAAGTGGAATACGACCTGTCGGATGTGATGTTCGTGGCGACCGCCAACACCCTTAACATCCCGGCGCCGCTGCTCGACCGGATGGAACTGATCCGCCTGTCCGGTTACACGGAAGACGAGAAGGTGAATATCGCCGAGCGTTATCTCGTTCCCAAGCAGATGAAGAACAACGGGATCAAACGCGAGGAGCTGTCGGTCACCGAGGACGCGCTACGCGACATCGTCCGCTTCTACACCCGCGAAGCGGGCGTGCGCGGGCTGGAGCGCGAGGTGTCCAAGGTCTGCCGCAAGGTGGTGAAGGCCCTGGTTCTCGGCAAGCGCAAGACCAAGGTGGTGGTGAACTCCAAAAACATCGACAAGTACCTGGGCGTGCACAAGTACAGCTTCGGTGTGGCCGAGAAGGAGAACCAGATCGGCCAGGTCACCGGCTTGGCGTGGACTGAAGTCGGCGGCGAACTGCTCACCGTCGAGGCCGTGGCGCTGCCGGGCAAGGGCAAGATCATGACCACCGGTAAACTCGGCGAGGTCATGCAGGAGTCCATCCAGGCCGCGCTGTCGGTGGTGCGCCGGCGCTCCAAGTCGCTGGGCATCCAAGAGGACTTCTATCAGAAGTCCGATATCCACATCCACTTGCCCGAAGGTGCGATCCCGAAGGACGGCCCGTCCGCCGGTATCGCCATCTGCACCGGGTTGGTGTCGGTGTTGACGGGTATTCCGGTGCGCTGCGATGTGGCGATGACCGGGGAGATCACGCTGCGCGGTGAAGTCCTGCCCATCGGTGGCCTGAAGGAAAAGCTGCTGGCCGCAGTCCGCGGCGGTATCACACGTGCGCTGATACCCCAGGAAAACGTCAAGGATCTCACGGAGATTCCCGACAACGTGAAGAACGCGCTGGAAATCATCCCGGTCAAGTGGATCGACCAAGTGCTCGAACACGCGCTCGAGCGCGTGCCCGAAGCCTTGCCGGACACACCGACCAGTGACGTTGCCGTCGCCAAGCCGGCCGAGCCGACGGAGAACGGCGAAGTCGTCAAGCACTGAGCCCCGCGTTTGCGCATCAAA
Source organism: uncultured Zoogloea sp. (assembly GCA_937871125.1). Classification (GTDB taxonomy): domain Bacteria; phylum Pseudomonadota; class Gammaproteobacteria; order Burkholderiales; family Rhodocyclaceae; genus Zoogloea. Next base: position 6,954 of record CALMXT010000312.1, read on the forward strand.
AATGCCGGCGAAGCCTGTCGGCATTGATGAGCTGGTCAACCAGAACCCTACCCAGCGGATTACGCTGTGTAGGGTTTTTTTTGCGCTCCACGTTTTCCGCCTTCCAACCTGTCGCCGTCGCCATTTCTCGCCGATTCTGTTGAGAAGCGGCGGCGGCTTCGGTTGTAGAAAGGCGG
>CALMXT010000313.1 GCA_937871125.1 uncultured Zoogloea sp.
ACCTCGACTTCGGCGCCATCAACGCCATGCGCGACCTGCACGCCCAGATCCGCCGCGAAGTGGCCCGCAAGGACATGACCAACAACGTCAAGCTCGGCCCCGGCGGGATCCGCGAGATCGAGTTCCTCGCCCAGGTGTTCCAGCTCATCCGCGGCGGTCGCGACACCCAGCTGCAGATCAAGCCGACCCTCAAGGTGCTCGACAAACTCGCCGAGCGCGGCATCGTCACCCGCGAAGCCGAGCGCGAACTGGCCGCCGCCTACGACTTCCTGCGCCGCGTCGAACACCGCCTGCAGTATCTCGACGACGCCCAAACCCACAACCTTCCCGGCGATCGGGCCGATCAGGCGACCATCGCCCGAGCCATGGGCTTCGCCTCCTACGAAGCGCTGTTGACCGAAATGGACGACCACCGGGAAGCCGTCGGCCACCATTTCAACAGCGTCTTCGGCGACCCGACCGAAGCCGGCCACAACCTCGACACGCTGTGGTCCACCGCCTGCGACGAAGCCCGGACCACCGAAGAATTCCAGCGCCTCGGCTACCCGGACCCGACCGCCGCGGCCCGCCGGCTGTCGTCCCTGCGCACCGGCGCCCGCTATCTTCAAATGCCGCCCTCGATCAAACAGCGCTTCGATCCGCTGATTCCGCGGGTCATCGAAGCCGCCGCCGAAACCCCCGACCCCAACGCCACCTTCGAGCGCCTGCTCGATCTGCTCGACGCCATCAGCCGGCGCGGCTCCTACCTCGCCCTGTTGCAGCAATACCCGCAAACCGTGCACAAGGTGGCCGAGCTGGTCGGCGCCTCGTCGTGGGCCGCCCAGTTCCTCAACCATCACCCCATCCTGCTCGACGAAGCCCTCGACCCGCGCATGCTCGAAGAAGAACTCGACCTGCCCGCCTTCCGCGCCGACCTCGCCCGCCAGCTCGACGACATCGAGCCCGACATGGAACGCCAGATGGACCTGATGCGCGAACAGCACCACGCCCAGATCTTCCGGCTGCTGACCAAGGACATCGCCGGCAAGCTCACCGTCGAGCGCCATGCGGACTTCCTCTCCGCGCTGGCCGACATCATGCTCGACCTGACCGTCACCTGCTGCTGGCGCAAGATCAAGAACCGCCACCGGGACGACCCGCGCTTTGCGGTGCTGGCCTACGGCAAACTCGGCGGCAAGGAACTCGGCTACGCCTCCGACCTGGACATCGTCTTCGTGTCCGACGACGACGCCCCCGAAGCGGCCGAGAACTACACCCGCCTCGGCCAGCGCACCAACACCTGGCTGTCGATGCAGACGCCGGCCGGCCAGCTCTTCGACACCGACCTGCGCCTGCGCCCCAACGGCGACGCTGGCCTGATGGTGGTATCGCTGGAATCCTTCCGCCAATACCAGCTCGAAAACGCCTGGGTGTGGGAACACCAAGCGCTGACCCGCGCCCGTTTCGCCGCCGGCGACCCGGAGATCGGCCGCAAATTCGAAGCCATCCGCATCGAAGTGCTGCGCCAGCGGCGCGATCTCGCCAAACTGCGCGGCGAAGTCATGGCGATGCGTCAGCGCATGGTCGACGCCCACCCCAACAAAACCGAACTATTCGATCTCAAACACGACCGCGGCGGCCTCATCGATGTCGAGTTCATCGTCCAATACCTCGTCCTCGGCCACGCCTTCGAACACGCCAGCCTGACCGGCAACCTGGGCAACATCGCGCTCCTGAAGATGGCCGGCGAACTCGGACTGATCCCCGCCGACCAAGCCGCGCAGGTCGCCGACACCTATCGGGAATACCGCCGCCTCCAGCACGGCCTGCGCCTCAACAACCAGGCTTCGCGGGTGGACCGCAAACAGGTCGCCGAAAACGCCCGCGGCGTGCGCGCCCTGTGGAACCGGGTGTTCGACGACACCCTTCCCACCGATTAGTCCGCCTCCTCCTTTGCGGCCCGCAACCGCGCCGCAAAGGAGGCCCACATCCCCAAAAAGTCAACACAAACCCCGTCAAACCCGTACAATCCGCCGACCGTGCGCAAGCCAATCAGCGCACCGGCCCTCTTTTATCTTTCGTCCGATCCTCCGCGATCCCGAAAACCTGTTGCGTCCGCCCCGATTGGTGCCGCTTCCCTGAAGCAGTCAGGCCGTCGCAGGAGCACAAAACCCAATGACTCAAGACCAGTCCGCTGCCTCCGCAGCGGTTGCAGTCGGCTTTGCCGATCTCGCCCTCAACGCCGCCATCCAGCAGGCCATCGCCGAAACCGGCTACACCACGCCCACCCCGATCCAGACCCAGGCGATCCCCCTGGTTCTCGCCGGGGGCGACCTGCTCGCCGCCGCCCAGACCGGCACCGGCAAGACCGCCGGTTTCACGCTGCCGATCCTGCACATCCTCGCCGAAGAACACGCCCATAACCAGAAAACCGGCCGCCCGCGCTGCCTGATCCTCACCCCGACGCGCGAGCTCGCCGCCCAGGTTGAGGAATCGGTGCAAACCTACGGCAAGCACCTGCCGCTCACCTCGATGGTGATGTTCGGCGGCGTGGCCATCAACCCGCAGATCGCCAAGCTCAAGAAGCGCGTCGACATCCTCGTCGCCACGCCCGGCCGCCTGCTCGACCACTGCACCCAGAAAACCATCGACCTGTCCGGCGTGGAAATCCTGGTGCTGGACGAAGCCGACCGCATGCTCGACATGGGCTTCATCCGCGACATCAAGAAAATCCTCGCGATGCTGCCCAAGAAGCGCCAGAACCTGCTGTTCTCGGCCACCTTCTCGGACGAGATCAAGACCCTCGCCGACGGCCTGCTGCACCAGCCCGGTTTCGTCGAAGTGGCCCGTCGCAACACCGCCTCCGAGCTGGTCACCCAGTCGGTGCACCTGTGCCCGCAGAAGGTCAAGCGCGAACTGCTCGCCTTCCTGATCAAGAAGCACCAGTGGTTCCAGGTGCTGGTATTCACCCGCACCAAGCACGGCGCCAACAAGCTGGCCGAATATCTTGGCAAGCACGGCATCCCGTCGGCCGCCATCCACGGCAACAAGAGCCAGTCGGCCCGCACCCGCGCGCTGGCCGACTTCAAGGACGCCAAGCTGCAGGTGCTGGTCGCCACCGACATCGCCGCCCGCGGTCTCGACATCGACCAGCTGCCGCAAGTGGTCAACTTCGAACTGCCCAATGTCTCCGAAGACTACGTGCACCGCATCGGTCGTACCGGCCGCGCCGGTTCCAGCGGCGCCGCCGTATCGCTGGTGGACCGCGACGAGTTGCCCTTGCTGAAGGACATCGAGCGCCTCATGAAGCGCCTCATCGACAAAGTCGAGGTGCCCGACTTCGTACCGTCCGCCGCCCCGCCGGAATCCGACGAGCGTCCGCCCCGCGAACCCCGCGGCGCCCACAACGGCCAGCGCCGCGAGCGCCAGGGTCAGAAGCAGGGCGAAGGCCCGCGCCAAGGCAAGCCGAGAAGCCAGGGCGACGGCCCGCCGAAGGCGCAGGAACCGCGAACCGAGCAAGGCCGGCGCCAAGGCAATCCGCAAGGTCCGCAGGCCCGCCCCGCCCGCCCGGCGCAGGGACAAGCCCAGGGCCAACGCCCCGCCCGCCAACCCGGCAGCCCGTCTGCCGGCGGCGGCCAGCCCAAGGACGACGATTTCGGCAACCGGGTCGATTACCAACCGCGGCCCCGCAACAACTATCGCGATCCCGAAGCCAACATGGGCGGTCATCGCCACGGCAACGGCGGCAACCCCAACCGCGGCACCCCCGCGGCCTTGGACGAAATCCGTCGCCCGGCGGTCACCCTGACCGGCCGCCGCCCCGGCGACATCAAGCCTGCCGCACTCTTCAGCCCCCGTGGCGGTGGCAACAACGGCGGCGGCAACCGCGGCGGCCGCTGACCCGGCTCCGGCCCCGACAAAGCCGACCAGCGCCCCCTCGCGGGGCGCTTTTTCGTGGACGACCACCCTGCCGCCCGGGCCGACTTGAAGCGGAGGCCACCGCCCCCATATAGCTTTCGTTACCTTGCCCGTTCCGGACCATGCAAAAGAAAACGCAATTCAGTCTCTGGTATCTCATCTTCGCGCTGTTTGCGATCTTCACCCTGCACGATGTCTGGACCCAGATGCGCACCATCGAGCCGCTGCCTTACAGCGAGTTCCAGCGTCTGCTCAAAACCGGCGAGCTGAGCGAAATATCGATCACCGACAACACCATCCAGGGCACATTCAAGAAGCCGCTGGAAGACGGCCGCCAGAAGTTCGTCACCACCCGTGTCGATCCGGCGCTGGCCAAGGATCTCGCCCAATACGACGTGAAATTCACCGGCATCGTCGAAAACACCTTCCTCAAGGATCTCCTCGGCTGGGTGCTTCCGGCGGTGATCTTCGTCGGCATCTGGATCTTCGCGATGAAGCGGTTCGGCGGCAAACAAGGCATCGGCGGCGGCTTCATGAACCTCGGCAAGAGCAAGGCCAAGGTCTATGTCGAATCCAACACCGGCGTCACCTTCGACGACGTGGCCGGCGTGGATGAAGCCAAGGACGAGTTGAAAGAAGTCGTGGGCTTTCTGAAAGACCCGAAAGCCCACGGCCGTCTCGGCGGACGCCTGCCCAAGGGCGTGCTGCTGGTCGGCCCGCCGGGCACCGGCAAGACCCTGCTCGCCAAGGCCGTGGCCGGCGAGGCCGGCGTGCCCTTCTTCTCGATCTCCGGCTCGGAATTCGTCGAAATGTTCGTCGGCGTCGGCGCGGCCCGGGTGCGCGACCTCTTCGAGCAGGCCCGCGCCAAGGCTCCGGCAATCATCTTCATCGACGAACTCGACGCGGTGGGCCGCGCCCGCGGCGCCTTCGGCGGCATGGGCGGCCATGACGAAAAGGAGCAAACCCTCAACCAGTTGCTGGTCGAACTGGACGGTTTCGACTCCTCTTCCGGTCTGGTGCTGCTGGCCGCCACCAACCGCCCCGAAGTGCTCGATCCGGCGCTCCTGCGCGCCGGCCGTTTCGACCGGCAGGTGCTGGTCGACCGCCCCGACAAGAAGGGCCGCATCGCCATTCTCGACGTGCACATGAAGAAGATCACCCTCGCGCCGGACGCCAACCCCGAAAAGGTTGCCGCGCTGACGCCGGGCTTCTCCGGCGCCGATCTGGCCAACCTGTGCAACGAGGCCGCCCTGGTGGCCACCCGGCGCAACGGCGAGGCAGTGACGGTGGAGGACTTCACCGTGGCGATCGAGCGCATCGTCGCCGGCCTCGAAAAGAAGAACCGCGTCCTCAACGAGCACGAGCGCACCGTCGTCGCCTATCACGAGATGGGTCACGCGCTGGTGGCGATGAGCCTGCCCGGCACCGACCCGGTGCACAAGATCAGCATCATTCCGCGGGGCGTCGGCGCGCTGGGCTACACCATCCAGCGCCCCACCGAAGACCGTTTTCTGATGACCCGTGCCGAACTGGAAAACAAGATGGCCGTGCTGCTCGGCGGTCGCGCCGCCGAATTGCTGGTGTTTGGCGAAGTCTCCACCGGCGCCGCCGACGATCTGCAGAAAGTCACCTCGATCGCCCGCTCGATCGTGATGCGCTTTGGCATGCACGAAGAACTCGGCAATGTCGCCTACGACACCGAAAAATCCAATTTCCTCGGCCAGAACGCCGCTCCACCCCAGGAGCGCAGTTACTCCGAAGAAACCGCCCGCGAGATCGACTGCGCTGTGCGGGAGATCGTCGCCCACGCCTTTTCCCGCAGCTCGACGATCCTCACCGGGAAAAAGCTCATCCTCGAAGACACGGCCCGCGATCTGCTGAGCCGCGAAACCCTCGACGAAGCCGACCTCAAGGCCATCCAGACCCGCGTCGCCGAAGCCTGAACGACAAAAAACGCGACGAATACCGGCGCGGGTTGGGGCTACAATCAATTCGGCAGACCCGCCCTGCGGCCACAACCGGGGCGGGACACGTCCGAAATCTTCATGTCCCGACCCGGAGAAACCGTTCATGTCCTTCATCCGCAAGCCCGCCCTCGCCGCCAGCTGCCTGGTCGCCGCCTCCGTCCTGCTCGCCCACCCGGCCGTCGCCCAGGAATCGCCAACTCTCAAGAAGATCAAGGACAGCGGCACGATTGCGCTGGGCCACCGGGAATCGTCGATTCCCTTCTCTTACTACGACGACAAACAGCAAGTGGTCGGCTACAGCCAGGAGCTGCTGCTCAAGATCGTCGACGCGGTCAAAACCGAACTCAAGCTCCCGACCCTCGCCGTCAAGCTCACGCCGGTCACCTCCCAGAACCGCATCCCGCTGGTCCAGAACGGCACCATCGACATCGAATGCGGCTCCACCACCCACAACACCGAGCGCGCCCGCCAGGCCGCCTTTTCCAACACCATCTTCATCATCGGCACCCGCCTGATGACCAAGAAGGATTCCGGCATCAAGGATTTCCCCGATCTCGCCGGCAAGAACGTGGTGACCACCGCCGGCACCACTTCCGAGCGCCTCATCCGCAAGATGAACGAGGACAAGAAGCTCGGCATGAACATCATCAGTGCCAAGGATCACGGCGAAGCCTTCCTCACCCTGGAAACCGGACGTGCCGTGGCCTTCATGATGGACGACGCGCTGCTCTACGGCGAAATGGCCAAAGCCCGCAAACCCGCCGACTGGACGGTGCTCGGCACGCCTCAAAGCTTCGAAGCCTACGGCTGCATGATGCGCAAGGACGATCCGGGCTTCAAGAAAGTGGTCGATGCCGCGCTCGCCAAGGCCATGACTTCGGGCGAAGCCGAAGCCATCTACAAAAAGTGGTTCACCCAGCCCATCCCGCCCAAGGGCTTGAACCTGAACTTCCCGCTGTCGGAAGCCATGCAGAAGCTCTATAAGGCGCCGAACGACAAGGCCTTCGATTAAACCGGAGGCGGACATGGGCTACCACTGGAACTGGGGCATCTTCCTCACCCCCGCCGCCTCCGGAGACTCGACCTACCTGGGCTGGATGCTGGCAGGTCTGCAGACCACCGTAGCCCTGTCCCTGTCGGCCTGGATCATCGCCCTGCTGCTCGGCAGCCTGATGGGCGTGCTGCGCACCGTGCCCGGCCGCTGGCTGTCGGGCATGGCCTCGGCCTACGTGGAGATTTTCCGCAACATCCCGCTGCTGGTGCAGTTGTTCATCTGGTATTTCGTGCTCCCGGAGCTCTTGCCCTTCGGCATCGGCGAGGCCTTCAAACAGAAGCTCGACCCGGTCACCCAGCAATTCACCGCGGCCATGGTGTGCCTCGCCTTCTTCACCAGCGCACGGGTTTGCGAACAGGTGCGGGCCGGCATCGGCGCCCTGCCCCCCGGTCAGAAAAATGCCGGTCTGGCGCTGGGCTTCACCCTGCCGCAGACCTACCGCTACGTGCTCCTGCCCATGGCTTTCCGCCTCGTCGTACCGCCGCTGACTTCCGAGTTCCTCAACATCTTCAAGAACTCGGCGGTCTGTTCGACCATCGGCCTGCTGGAACTGGCCGCCCAAGGGCGCCAACTGGTCGATTACACCGCCCAACCGTATGAATCCTTCATCGCCGTGACCCTGCTCTACCTCATCATCAACGTGGTGGTGATGAGCCTGATGCGGGTGGTCGAGGCCCACAGCCGCGTGCCGGGCTACCTGGGAGGCAAGTGACATGTACGAGTTCGACTGGTCCTCGATCCCCGGCGCCCTGCCTTTCCTGTGGGACGGCCTGAAGGTCTCCCTCGAGATCACCGTAACCGCCGTGGCGGTGGGCATCGTATGGGGCACCCTGCTGGCGATGTTGCGCCTGTCGTCGGTGCGCTGGCTGGGCGCGCTGGCGGCCGCTTACGTGAACCTGTTCCGCTCCATTCCGCTGGTGATGGTGCTGCTGTGGTTCTTCCTGATCGTGCCGCAGTTGCTGAAAGGCGCGCTCAGCCTCGACCCCAACACCGACGTGCGCCTCACCTCGGCAATGATCGGATTTGCGCTGTTCGAATCGGCCTATTACTCCGAAATCATCCGCGCCGGCATTCAGAGCGTGCCCAAAGGACAGGCATCCGCCGCGTCCGCGCTGGGCATGACCTACGCCCAGGCGATGCGTCTGGTGGTGCTTCCCCAGGCGTTCCGCAACATGGTGCCGCTGCTGCTCACCCAAGCCATCGTGCTGTTCCAGGATACGTCGCTGGTGTATGTGTCGGCGCTGGCCGACTTCTTCGGCGCGGCCTACAAGGTGGGCGACCGCGACGGGCGGCTGGTGGAGTTGCTGCTCTTTGCCGGCGCGGTCTATTTCGTCATCTGCTTTGCGGCCTCCCAGCTGGTGCGCCGCTACCAGAAAAAGCTCAACGCGCACGTGGCGCACTGATTCCGGAACTCCAACATGATCTCCATTCAAAACGTTTCCAAGCACTACGGCAGTTTCCAGGTCCTGACCGATTGCTGCACCGAAGTGAAAAAAGGCGAGGTGATCGTGGTGTGCGGGCCGTCGGGCTCGGGCAAATCGACCTTGATCAAGTGCGTCAATGGCCTGGAGCCGTTCCAGTCCGGCACGATCACGGTGGACGGGATTTCGGTCGGCAATCCGAAAACCAATCTCTCCAAGCTGCGTAGCCGGGTCGGCATGGTTTTCCAGCATTTCGAGCTGTTTCCGCACATGAGCATCACCGACAACCTGTCCATCGCCCAGATAAAGGTGCTCGGCCGCAGCAAGGACGAAGCCCGCGCCAAGGGTCTGAAGCTTCTCGACCGGGTCGGTCTCAAAGCCCACGCCGAGAAGTTTCCCGGGCAGCTCTCGGGCGGCCAGCAGCAGCGCGTGGCGATTGCCCGTGCGCTGGCGATGGACCCGATCTGCATGCTCTTCGACGAGCCCACCTCGGCCCTCGACCCGGAGATGATCAACGAAGTGCTGGACGTGATGGTCGAGCTGGCCCGCGAAGGCATGACGATGATGTGCGTCACCCACGAGATGGGCTTCGCCAAAAAGGTGGCCAACCGGGTGATCTTCATGGACCAGGGCCGCATCGTCGAGGACGACAGCAAGGACGCCTTTTTCGCCAATCCGCGCTCCGAACGGGCGCAGCATTTCCTGGCCAAAATCCTCTCCCACTGACGGCGCGCCAGCGGTGATCCACATTCTCGCCACCGGCGGCACCATCGCCGGCGAGGCCGACCCGCACAGCGGCGGCGCCCGCTACACGGCCGGCGTGCGCCCGGTGGGCGCACTGCTCGCGGCGGTGCCGGATCTCGCCGGGATCGCGGCCTTGTCGTCCGAACAGGTGCTCGCTCTCGACAGCAAGGACATGACACCGGCCGACTGGCTGACCCTCCTCGCCGCCACGCGACGGGCGCTGGGCGATCCCCTCGTCGAAGGCCTCGTCATCCTCCACGGCACCGACACGCTGGAAGAAACCGCCTATTTTCTGCACCTGACGCTGGCGACCGGCAAACCCGTCGTGCTCACCGGCGCCATGCGTCCGGCGGATCATCCCGCGGCCGACGGCCCCGCCAACCTGCTCGCTGCCGTGCGCCTTGCCAGCAGCGACGAGGCACGGAACAAAGGCGTGCTGGCGGTGATGAACGGCCAAGCCCACGGCGCCCGGCACCTCGTCAAAGCGCGCACCGGCGGGCTGGATGCCTTCGAATCGTCCAGCGCCTGGACCGCCGCCCGGCCCGACGGCCGCTTTGCGGAGCTGGCCCCGATGGCCTTGCCACAGGTGGACATCCTGCCCGGCTACGCCGGTGCGCCGGCCGGGCTCATCGACGCCTGCGTGGCGGACGGCGCCCGCGGTCTGGTGCTTGCGCTCACCGGCCACGGCAGCGTTCCGGCCGCCTGGCTGCCGGCTCTGCGCCGGGCGAGGGATGGCGGTGTGGCGATCCTGCGCGCCAGCCGCTGCGCCGGACCGGTGATCCGCAACGCCAACGCCGACGACGACCGCGAAGGCTGGCTCACCGCCGGCGACCTGCCGCCGCCCAAAGCCCGCATCGCCCTGATGCTCGCGCTCGCCGGCGGCTATTCCGGCTCCGCAACCCAGGCCAGCCTGCTCAGCGCTTGACGCCCCGTTCCTTGTGCGAGAAGGCGGCGCGGGCTTCCTCGAGGATCTGTGCGAGTTCTTCCCGCGCGGCCCGCGTCGACTGGATCATCTGCCCCTCGTCGTGGGCAATCGCCTGCTGGCGAGCCAGCACTTCCGCATCATGGCGGACAAAGCGGGTCACCATCTGATCCACCAGCGCCGGCGGCTCGTGGAGCAGTTCGAGGGTCCAGCGGGCCATTTCCAGGCTGGACGGTAGCGCCTCCCGAATCTGCCGCTCGATGCCCAGATCCATCAACCGGCTGGCATGGAAGCGATTGCGCGCCCGGGCCACGATCTGCACATGCGGAAAATGTTTGCGCACCAATTCGGCGGTGCGCAGCGACGCCTTCACGTCGTCGATCGCCAGCACGAAAACCTTGGCCTCCCGCAGTTGGGCCGCGTGCAGCAGATCGAGGTTGGCCGCGTCGCCGTAAAACACCTTGAGCCCGAACCGGCGCACCGTTTCCACCTGCTCGGCATCCACATCCAGCGCCGTGAAGCGGGTTCCCCGCGCCAGCAGCAGGCGACCGACGACTTGGCCGACCCGCCCGAAACCGGCGATCACCACTTCGCTGGCCTCCGCCGGCATTTCGTCGAAGGCGCGCGGCGGCTGCTTCGCCGCGTCGGCCCTGACCAGAAAATCGCCGATCAGCAGCAGCAGCGGCGACACCGCCATCGACAGCGCCACCACCAGCGTCAGCTTGTCGGCCTGCACCTCGCCGAGCACCCGGAACGACTGGGCCGCATCGAACAGCACAAACGCGAATTCGCCCCCCTGGGCCAAGACCAGCGCCAGCATGCGGGCTTCGGCCTTCACGCCGCCGAGCAGCCGGCGCAGGCCGTAGAGCGTGAGGAACTTGATCGTCACGAGTCCGGCGGTGAGCCCGAGAATCTGCAACGGAAATTTCACCAGCAGACTCAGGTTGGTGGACATCCCCACCGCCATGAAGAACAGACCGAGAAGCAGGCCCTGAAAGGGCGCGATCGACGCCTCCAACTCGTGACGGAACTCGGAATCGGCCAGCAACACCCCGGCGACGAAGGCACCGAGGGACATGGACAGCCCGCCGGCCTGCATCAGAAGCGCCAGCCCCAACACCGTCACCAGCGCCGCGGCGGTGAACATCTCGCGGCTATCGACCCGCGCCACGTGGCGGAACAAGGCATTCAACAGCGGCCGACCGATCATCGCCACCACCACCAGCACGCCAAGGCCGACGCCCGGATGGGTCAGCGCGGTGGATCGGCCGGTGCCGAACAGCGGAATCAGGGCCAGCAGCGGAATCACCGACAAGTCCTGGAACAGCAGGATCGCAAAGGCGTCGCGCCCGTAGCGGGTCGATAGTTCGCGGCGCTCGGCGAGCGTCGGCAATACGAAGGCCGTCGACGACAGGGCCAGGATGATGCCCACCAGCGCCGCAGCCGACAGCGACAGGCCGAGGTAAAGCCCGCCTGCAGCCAGCGCCGTGGCCGCCGCCACCATCTGCATTGCACCGAGCCCGAACACCGAGCGGCGCAGCGCCCACAGCCGCGACGGCTTCAATTCCAGCCCGATCACGAAAAGCAACAGCACCACCCCGAGCTCGGCGGTGTGCATCAGGTTGTCCGGATCGCGTACCAGCTCGACGCCGAATGGCCCGATCAGCATGCCCACCGCCAGATAGCCGAGCACCGTCCCCAGTCCGGCGCGCTTGAACAGGGGCACGAACAGAACGGACGCCAGCAACAACGCGGCAAAAGTGGTCAGGGATTGCATGGCGGGCGAAT
>CALMXT010000314.1 GCA_937871125.1 uncultured Zoogloea sp.
ATAAAAACATCGCCCACAACGTTACCGTCGAGCGTGTCAAGCGCGTCGCCATCGGCTACACCAACGCCAAGGGCAATGCCGTCGAGGGCCTCGGCGGCGGCTTCCAGTTTTGTCGTCTCTCCGCCGAACCTCTGTTCGATGCCGACGGACAGATTCGCAGCGACGTGAGCTTCGCCCAATTGGCCGAGTTTGTATGGTTTGCCGAAACCGGCACCGGCTATACCGGCAAGGCCGACTCGCCCTTGCTCGGCGTGCACGAGGGCCGTGCCATCTACCTGCTTTACAACGGCATTCTCAAGGACAAATCCGTCGGCGGCGGCAACGTGCTGAGCGGACCGGTGTTCGACGTACTGCCGAAGTTTGCCGGTCCGAAAGCGATTTATGCCGCAGCCAACCGCATGGGCAGCCGCACCGCTCGAGAAGGCATCACCTTCAAGCAAACCCCTTACGCGCTGGAGGTGTAAGTCATGACCGCGTTTGCGCCCAAAACCTACCAGCAGCAAGTGCTGGACAGCGCGGAGGCCTATTTCAAGGCCTGCCATGAACTGTCGTCGCCCTCGATTGCCTTTACCGTGACCACGGAACGCCTGTGGGGCCGTGGCAATCCGTATAACCCCTTGTCCGGCTTTCCGGCCGACATGCCGTATTTCTGCCTGCGCGTGCCCACGGGAGGCGGCAAAACCTGGCTGGCAGCCAAGAGCGTGGCCTTGGTTAATACGCACTTGCTGCGCTCGGAGCACAGCGTGATCTTGTGGCTGGTGCCGAGCAAACCGATTCGCGAGCAGACCCTTAAGGCGCTGAAACAGCGTACCCATCCCTATCACGCGGCCTTGCGCGAGGCCGGCCAGATTACGGTGCTGGATCTGGAGGAAGCGAAAAGCGTGACCCGCGCCACGCTGGATACGTCGACCACCATCATCGTCGCAACCCGGCAAGCGTTTCAGGTGGAGGAGGAAGAGTGCCGCAAGGTGTATCAGTCCAGCGGTGCGCTGATGCATCACTTCGACAATCTGTCGCCGACCCAGCGCGATGAATTGTTGAGCGAGGGCGAGGGCCCGGAGCGCACGACGCCTTATTCGTTGGCCAATGTGTTGCGCCTGCGTCGCCCCTTCGTGGTTGTCGATGAGGCGCATAACAGCCGCACCGAACTGGCCTTCGACATGCTGGCGCGCTTCCGGCCCAGCGGCGTGATGGAGCTGACCGCCACGCCCGATCTGGAGCGCACGCCCAGCAACGTTCTGCATAGCGTTTCCGCCGCCGAGTTGAAGGCGGAAGAAATGATCAAACTGCCGGTGGTGCTGGAAACCGAGCCCAATTGGCAACAGTGTCTGGCCGATGCCATTGGCCGCCGCGATGCGTTGCACAAGTTGGCGGACGAGGAATTCCGTGCGGGCGCCGCCTATCTGCGGCCGTTGGTGCTGATTCAGTCGGAGCCGCGCCGCGCCGGGGTGGATACGCTGGACTTCGAGCGGGTGCGCAACGAACTGACCGGTAACCACGGCATTCCGGCTGCCGAAATCGTCGTGGCGACCGGCGAGGAAAAGGGGCTGGAGCAGATCGACGTCGACTACGCATTGGGAATTGCCGATCCGGGTTGCCCGGTGAAATTCGTTATCACCCAGAAGGCGTTGGCCGAAGGCTGGGACTGCCCCTTTGCGTACATCCTGGTAAGCATGGCTTCGCTGCATTCGGCGACCGCCGTTGAGCAGCTGCTCGGACGGGTGTTGCGGCAGCCCGGCGCGAGCCGCCGGCAGGCGCATGCATTGAATCAATCCTATGCTTTTGTCGTCTCGCGCAACTTTGCCGAAACGGCTGGTGCGCTGCGGGACCGTTTGGTGGCGGGTGCGGGCTTTGAGCGTCGCGAGGTGACCGAATTCGTTACCGCTGCCAAGGCGGAGCAGGCACGGTTGGATTTGGAAGGGCATGCCGGGCGCGTCGTCGTCCGGCCGGTGACGGTTGCCTTGTCTGAAAAGCCCGACCTCAAAGGCGTCCCGAAGCCGGTGCGCAATAAGGTGAGCTGGGACGGCAAAATGAACACGCTGACCATCAGCGCGCCGTTAACCGAGGATGAGACCGAGATACTGAAAGCGTCGGTTTCGTCGGAAACGGCCGCGTCGGCGATTGCCGAGGCCGCCGAAGTCAGCCGTTCGACGGCCATCGAGTTTTTTCAGACGCCGGCCGAGTTGGGTGAGCGTTTTTGGGTGCCGCAATTGGCGTTGCGCGTGCAGGGCGAACTGCGCTTGTTCGATGATCCGGAGGCGTTGGACTACCCGTGGGATTTGTCGCTCTACGATGCCGCGCCAACGGCCGACGAACTTACGGCACTGGGAGCGGGGCTGAAGGTGTCGGAAGGCGGTGAAATCGATATCGATGACGGCGGCCACGTGGTGTCGCGCTTCCTGCCGGAGTTGCAGCGTGATCTCGGTCTGGCCTACCAGCCGGAAAACTGGGATGAGCTGCGTATTGCCACCTGGCTCTGCCGCAATTTGCCGGAGCCCTCCTTAACCCACGCCAGCAAGCAGGCCTTCGTGGCCGCGTGGTTGACCGATCTGCTGCGGCGGGGTGCATTCACGCTGGCCCGTGCCAACCTGCAAAAGTTCCTGATCCGCAATCTGTTGGAAGCCCGTATCCGCAACTTGCGAAAGTTGGCGGTGGGCAAGGCTTTCCAGCAAGCCTTGTTTGGCGACGATGCCTCATCTCGCGTCGCCGTGAGCGACCTCTACGCATTCGAGTTTCACACGCACGCCTATGCGCCCAGCCGAGACTACGACGGTCGCTTCGGGCACTTCGATTTCCGCAAGCACTTCTACGGGCGCATCGGCGACTTCGACAGCAAGGAAGAATTCGAGTGCGCTTGCTGGCTGGACATTCAGGCGCAACAAGGGCGTATCGACTTCTGGGTGCGTAATCTGGTGCGGCGTGAAGGCAGTTCGTTTTTCCTGCAAAAGGCGGATGGGCGTTTTTATCCCGATTTCATGTGCCGGTTGCCCGGTGCGGAAGGCCGGATCGGACCGATTCTTGCCGTGGAATACAAAGGCGCAGATCGCTGGACGTCCGCCGCGGATGACCGTCTGATTGGCGATCTTTGGTCTGGCCTGTCCGATGGACGTTGCCGCTTCGTGATGGTCAAGGACAAGCGTTGGGACTGGATCGAGCCGCTGCTGTCATGACCCTCGACTTCTCCACCCTCGACGCCCTGCGCACGCACCACCCGGCGTGGCGTTTGTTGCGTTCGGATCATGCGGCGTTGGTGGCGAGCTTTTTGCACCGGGTGTTCGTGGCGCCCAATGTGCGGGCGATGGCGGCGGCGGATTTGGCCGAGGCGCTGGAGGATGAGCTTTATTCCTTGCGCCTGCACTTGGGTGAAGCCGCTTTCCCTAGGCCTGCGCTGGATTACCTCAACGATTGGGCGGCGCCCGATAAGGGGTGGCTGCGCAAGTTTTACAAACGGGGCACCGACGAGGCCCAATTCGATCTCACTCCGGCCACCGAAAAGGCGATTGCCTGGCTGGTGCAGCTTGCGGAGCGGCAGTTTGTGGGCACCGAATCGCGTTTGCTGACGCTGTTCGACCTGCTCAAGCAGATGAGCGAGGGCAGCGAGGCGGACCCGGCTAAACGCGTGGCCGAGCTGCACAGGAAGCGCGACGAGATCGACGCAGAGATTGCCCGCGTGGTGGCAGGCGATGTGCCCATGCTGGACGACACGGCGCTGAAGGATCGCTTTCAGCAGTTCATGCAGGGTGCGCGGGAGCTGCTTGCCGATTTTCGCGAGGTGGAGCACAACTTCCGCCAGCTGGATCGGCGCGTGCGTGAGCGCATTGCCCTGTGGGAAGGCAGCAAGGGTGCCTTGCTGGAAGACATCATGGGCGAGCGCGACGCAATTGCCGACTCCGACCAGGGTAAGAGCTTCCGGGCGTTTTGGGATTTTCTGTTGTCGAGCCGTCGGCAGGAGGAGTTGACCGAGTTGCTGGCGCGGGTGCTGGCGTTGCCTGCCGTGGCCGATCTGCATCCGGACGCCCGCACGCGGCGTGTGCACT
This sequence comes from uncultured Zoogloea sp., assembly GCA_937871125.1. GTDB lineage: Bacteria > Pseudomonadota > Gammaproteobacteria > Burkholderiales > Rhodocyclaceae > Zoogloea. Next base: position 4,038 of record CALMXT010000314.1, read on the forward strand.
ATGACTGGATGGAGGCCGGCGAGCATACCCAGCGCACGGTTGCTGCCCTGTCGCAACAATTGCGGCGTTTTCTCGACGACCGGGCCTGGTTGGAAAATCGCCGCATCATGGACATTCTGCATGGCATCGAGAGCAAGGCGCTGGCATTGCGCGATGCGCCGCCCCCGGGCAGCCCGATGGCGATTGCCGAGGCCTGCGCGGACATCGAACTGGCGATGGAGCGCCCTTTATTTACGCCGGCGATCAAGCCGGTCATCGCCGATCTGGTCGTGCAGGCCGGCGATGACGAGATCGATCCTTCGGCGCTGTTCGAACAAGTGGTGGTGGACAAGGCGCGGCTGACCCGTCACATCCGCCATGCGCTGCAAGACCGGATGCAAATCACCTTGAGCGAACTGGTGGCGACCCAAGCTTTGGAACATGGGTTGGCCGAGTTGGTGGCCTATCTGCAGCTGGGTAGCGAAACCTTCGTCACCGTGGTGGATGAGAATACGGTCGAGCCCATCCGGTGGCAGGCTGTGGCGGCGGATGGTGTGGCACTGACCCGCTGCGCCCGGTTGCCGCGGGTGGTTTTCATGCGTTGATCAAGAACTCGAACCGAGGCAAGGGATGGAAGACGATTTCTCGATGGCAATGCCCGACGGGGCGCCGATGGTGGCGCCCGCTGCGGATTTGTCGGTGTTGCTGATCGGATTGCTCAAGGGCGTGCTCTACCGCGACGGCGACCCGCGTCAGTGGGCGGCGCTACTGAACTTGCAGGCGCGGGTTCGCGATTATGTGGCGGTGCTCAATCTCGATCTGGTGCTGGACGAGGCGGAAGGTTATGCCTTTTTGAAGAGCCGTCCCGAGCCGGCGGACGACGATCCGTCGCCCCGTCTGCCCCGTCTGGTGGCACGCCGGCCCTTGTCCTTTCCGGTCAGTCTGCTGCTGGCGCTGCTGCGCAAGAAGCTGGCTGAGTTCGATGCCAGCGGTGGCGATACCCGGCTGGTGCTGAGCCGCGATGAGTTGGTCGAACTGGTGCGGGTTTTTCTGCCCGACGGTTCCAATGAGGCGAAATTGATCGACCAGATCGAAATTTCGATCAACAAGGTGGTGGAGCTCGGCTTTCTGCGTAAGCTCAAGCCCGCGGTCGGTGCGGCGACCGGCCCCGCCAGCTACGAAGTGCGCCGTATTCTGAAGGCGTTTGTGGATGCGCAATGGCTGGCCGAGTTCGATGCGCGGCTGGCGGTGTATCGGGCACAACTCATGGGCGAGGCGCCCGCTGTCGAGGGGCAGGGCGATGAATGAGCCGCAAAGCCTGGGGCTGGATTTTGTGGCCGACGATACGCTGTCGGGCTTTCGTCTGCAGCGGTTGGAGGTGCTCAACTGGGGCACCTTCGACGGCCGGGTGTGGACGCTGCAACTCGACGGCAAGAACGGCCTGCTCACCGGCGATATCGGCTCGGGCAAATCGACTCTGGTGGATGCCATCACCACGCTGCTGGTGCCGGCGCAGCGGATTGCGTACAACAAGGCGGCCGGCGCGGACAGCCGGGAGCGCACGCTGCGCTCTTATGTGCTCGGGCACTATAAGTCCGAGCGCAACGAAGTGACGGGGGCCGCCAAGCCGGTGAGTCTGCGCGATCACAACAGCTATTCGGTGGTGCTGGGCGTGTTCCATAACGCCGGCTACGACCAAACGGTGAGTCTGGCGCAGGTGTTCTGGATGAAGGATGCGCAGGGGCAGCCGGCGCGCTTCTTCCTGGGCGCGGAGCGCGGCTTGTCGATCGGGTCCGATTTTGCGCATTTCGGCTCGGACATCGCCCAACTGCGCAAGAAGCTGCGTGCGGCGGGGGCCGAGCTTTTCGAGAGTTTTCCGCCCTATGCCGCGTGGTTCCGCCGCCGTTTCGGTATTGAAAACGATCAGGCGCTGGAGCTCTTCCATCAGACGGTGTCGATGAAATCGGTAGGCAATCTCACCGACTTCGTGCGCAGTCACATGCTCGAGCCGTTTGAAGTGGCGCCGCGCATTCAGGCGCTGATTGGCCATTTCGACGACCTCGATCGCGCCCATCGGGCGGTGCTCAAGGCGCAGCAACAGGTCGAGCTGCTCACGCCGCTGGTTGCCGATTGCGACCGTCACGGAACGCTGCTCGGCGAGGTCGAGGGCTTGCGCCGCTGTAGGGAAGGCCTGCGCCCCTTCTTTGCCGGCTTGAAGCTGGGTCTGCTGGACAAGCGCCTGGGCTTGCTGGCCGACGAATGGGATCGCGTAGAAGAGCAGGTGTTGCGCCTCGACGGCGTCTGGGAGGAGCAAGGCCGGCAAGTCGATGAGCTGAAGCAGGCCATCAACGATAACGGCGGTGACCGCCTGGAACGGCTCGCCGCCGACATCCGCAAGAAGGAACAGCTGCGGGACGCACGCATGGCCAAGGCCGGGCGCTACCGTGAGCTGGCGACCGTGCTGGACGAGCCGGTGGCGGCCGATGCGGCGACCTTCGCGGCCCAGCGTGGCCAGTTCAGGATGTGGCGCGACGAGGTGCAGAGCCGCGATGCCGATCTGCAGAACGCGCTAACCGAGCATAGCGTGACGCTCCATCAGGGCCGCCAGGAGCACGACCTGCTGAGCGCCGAGATCAACAGCCTCAAACGTCGCCGCAGCAATATCGACGATCAGCAGATCCAGATTCGCGCCGTGCTGTGTGCGGCATTGGGACTGAACGCGGACGACATGCCCTTTGCGGGCGAACTGATCCAGGTGCGTGATGACGCGCGGGATTGGGAGGGTGCTGCCGAGCGTTTGTTGCGAGGCTTCGGTCTGGCGTTGTTGGTGCCCGATGTCTATTACAAGGCCGTCGCTGCATTTGTGGATGGCCACCATCTGCGCGGTCGTCTGGTGTATTTCCAGGTGCGTCCGCGAAAGGCCGGCGAACTGCCCGATCTGCATCGAGATTCGCTGGTGCGCAAGCTCGCCGTCAAGCCCGATTCACCCCTCTACGACTGGCTGGAGCGCGAACTGGCTCATCGTTTCGACGTGGCCTGTTGTGCGACGCAGGAGCAGTTTCGCCGCGAAACGCGCGCCATTACCGCGGCGGGCCAGATCAAAGATCCGAGCGGCCGTCACGAGAAGGACGACCGGCACCGCATCGATGACCGCAGCCGCTACGTGCTGGGCTGGAGCAACAGCGCCAAGATTTCGGCATTGGAAGACAAGCGCCGCCAGCTTGAAATTCGTTTGGGCGAGGTGGGCAGCCAGATCGCTGACATCGACAAGGCACGCAAGGCCCTCGCCGGTCGATTGGATGCGCTGACCCGTCTGGAGGAGTTCACTGCCTTCGACGAGCTGGATTGGGGCAGCGTGGCGCTGGAGATCGAAGCGCTGAAGGATGAGCGCACGCGGCTGGAATCGGCGTCGGATGTGCTCAAGCAACTGAATGAGCGTTTACGCGATTTGCAACGGACGGCCAAGGAAACCGCAATCGAATTGCAGGCCGCCCGCGACCGGCGCGCAAAGATCGAACAGCGCCGTGCGGATGCCGAAGCCCTGCGCCAGCAAACCGAGCTGCTGCTTCTGGATGTGTCGGTCGACGAAGCGCTGGCCTTGCACCTTGCTGAGATGCGCGCAAAAGCTTTGGGTGAGCATCAACTGACCGTCGAATCCTGCGACAACCGGGAACAGGATGTCCGAACCTGGCTGCAGGCGGAGATCGACGCGGAAGATCATCGGCTAAAACGTTTGGCCGAGAAAATCATCAAGGCGATGGCATCCTTCAAAGAGGCGTTCAAGCTCGAAACCGCCGAAATGGATGCCAGCCTTGACGCCGCTTTCGAGTACGAGAAATTGCTGACGCAATTGAAACGGGACGATCTGCCGCGCTTTGTCGACCGTTTTAAGGATCTGCTCAACGTCAACACCATCAACGAGATCGCCAATTTCAATGCCCAGCTGGCCCGTGAGCGCGAAACCATCAAGGAGCGCATCTCGCACATCAACAAGTCGCTGGGCGAGATCGACTACAACCCCGGCCGTTATATCGTGCTGGAGTCCCAGGCCAGCCCGGATGCCGAGATTCGCGATTTCCAGCAGGAATTGCGCGCGTGCACGGAGGGCGCGCTGACGGGTTCGGTCGGGGACGATGCCCAGTACTCCGAAGCCAAGTTCCTGCAGGTCAAAGCCATCATCGACCGCTTCCGGGGGCGAGAAGGATTGGCCGAGCAGGATCGCCGCTGGACCGCGAAGGTGACCGACGTGCGGAACTGGTTTCTGTTCGCGGCCAGTGAGCGTTGGCGTGCGGATAACAGCGAGCATGAACACTATTCGGATTCGGGCGGCAAGTCGGGCGGGCAGAAAGAGAAGCTGGCCTACACCATCTTGGCTGCCAGTCTGGCCTACCAGTTCGGTCTGGAATGGGGCGCAGTGCGGTCGCGCTCCTTCCGTTTCGTGGTGATCGACGAGGCCTTCGGCCGTGGGTCGGACGAATCCGCCCAATACGGCCTGAAGCTGTTCAGGCAACTCAATTTGCAGTTGTTGATCGTGACCCCGCTGCAGAAGATCCACATCATCGAGCCGTTCGTCTCAAGTGTCGGCTTTGTGCATAACGAGGGCGGGCGAGCTTCCAGGCTCCGCAATCTCGCCATCGAGGAATACCGGGCGCAGAAGGCTTCGATGCTGCCGCACGGCGCGCAGGAGCTGGCACGGTGACGTGGACCGGCGCCAAAGATCTGAAGGCGCAATTGGTGCGATTGTGGGAGCGTGGCGAGCTATTGCGCGATGCGGTGACGGGCCACGCGCGCTTTCCGTTGCGGCTGTCGCTCAAATCGCCGGGGGCTGCCGATATCACGGATCGCTTCGAGGCCGTGCGCACATGGGCTGCGGAATTGGCGGCCGTGGGTGCCTTGCGCATCGACTGGCAGGTAGTCCGTCACCGCGTCCAGGGCGCGCAGAAATTGCCTGCGACCGTTTGGGTCGAAACCTTGGAGGATGCCTTGGGCTGGCTGGGCAAAGGCCGAGATTGGGAGCGTTTTTCGGCATTGGTTTCGGCGACCCGGCAATCCCGCGCCGACTTGCTGCCTTGGCTGGAAAGGCGTCCGCTGAAGGCGCTTGAGCTGTCTGCCGAGTGGGCTCGACTGCTGGCGGTGGTGACGTGGCTGGTCGAACATCCACGCCCCGGCATCTACTTGCGGCAGGTGGATTTGCCGGGTGTGCACAGCAAGTTCATCGAGGCGCATCGCGGCGTGCTGGCCGAATTGTTTGACTTGGCGCTGCCCGCCGAAGCGGTGGACTCGGCGAGGACCGGTGTCGGCCAGTTTGCCGCCCGCTACGGGTTTCTGGACAAGCCGGCGCACGTCCGCTTTAGGGTGCTCGATCCGTCGATTCAGGCTCTGCCCGGCACAGCCTGCCCGGACGTGACCCTGGATGCTGAAAGTTTTGGCTGTCTGAGACTTCCTGTAAGGCGCGTGTTCATCACCGAAAACGAAACCAATTTTCTGGCCTTCCCGTCAGTCGCCGACGCCATCGTTATTTTTGGCGCCGGTTACGGCTGGGAGCCCGTGGCGCGCAGCCAATGGTTGAAGCACTGCGTCATCTATTACTGGGGCGATATCGACACCCACGGTTTCGGCATCCTGGACCAACTGCGCGGCAAATTCGATCACGTGGCGTCGTTCCTGATGGACCGGGCAACCCTCGATGCGCATGCTTCCGTCTGGGGGGTTGAGGACAAGCCGCTTCGGGTGGAATTGCGCCGCTTGAGGCCGGACGAACAGGCGCTCTATGACGATCTGCGCGACAACCGCATCCGAGCGGGCCTGAGGTTGGAGCAGGAGTATGTCGGTTTCGAGTGCCTGGGCGCTGCGCTTCGGAAGCTGTGCGTCTCCTGAGCCCAGAAAGCCGTACTGCCCGTAAAGCCCTTGCTTGGGCGGAGTGGCCGCTGCGTCGTCCCCGTTTTGCCGGCGAGCGGCGTGGTGCTGGGGGGTGTCGGGCAGGGCTGGATGCGGCAGGCTAGTGCAGGTCTTCCTTGTCGGGCGGAACGGGCAGGACGGGGATGCCTTCGT
>CALMXT010000315.1 GCA_937871125.1 uncultured Zoogloea sp.
GACAACACCGGCGCCCTGCACTGTCAGGTTCCGGTCGATGTCGCCACCTTCCTGCTCAACGAGAAGCGCGACGACATTGCCAAGATCGAGCTGCGCCACAAGGTCGGCCTGGTGCTGATCCCCAATCGCCACCTCGAAACGCCCCATCACGAGATCGTCCGCCTGCGCCACGACCAACTCAATCTCGAAGAAGGCGCCATTCCGAGCTACCGGATGGCCACCAAACCGGCCGAGCAGGACTACACCCCGCCGTCGGCCAGCACCGACCGCCCGGCCCGCCAGGAAGCCGCCGTCAAGGGCATCACCCCGGACCAGCCGGCTCCGATCATCGAACCCAAGGCAGCACCGGCCCCCGCTCCGGTGCCGGAAAGCCAACCCGGCCTGCTGGCCCGCATTTTCGCCTTCTTCCGCGGCGAAAAGCAGCCCGAGCCGGCGCCCGTGGTGACTCAACCCGAACCGCAACGCCGCGAATCCCGCCCGCGCAATGATCGCAACGGTCGCCGCGATGGCCGCGGTGAAAACCGCGGCAAGCGCGAAGAGCGCAACGGCGAAAACCGTGAAGGTCGCGAGGGCCGTGAAAACCGCGAAAGTCGCGACACCGCCCGTAACGCCACGGTCGAAACCCCGACCGAGCAGCGCGAGAAGCCGCAACGTCAGCGTGGTGAGCGCCAGGAGCGCGGCGAGCGCACCGAACGGGGCCGCAACCGCAACAATCAGGCACCCAAGCCAGCCGAGGCGGAAGGCGTCGTTGCCAGCGCCGAGCAGGTCACGGCGGTCGCCACGGTGGCCGCCGTCGCCACCACCGAAACTGCAAGTGCCGCTGTGGCTGAAGGCGAGGCCAACGCCGAACGCGGTCGCCGCAGCCGTCGCGGTCGTCGCGGCGGCCGGCGCAACGAGGAAGGCGGCAATGCCGACGTCGCCACCCAGGGCGAACTGGAAATCGGCGAACGGGCCCAAGTGGCCGCCGAAGCCGTTCAGTCTGAAGCCGCTCCGGCAGTCGCCGCCGCAATCCCGCTCGCGCCCGTCGAAGTAACGGCATCTCCCGACGCTGCACCGACGGTCGACGCCCCTATCGCCATCGTCGAACCTGCGCCCGCGGAGGCCGTGCCGGTCGCTGTCGACGCAGCCCCACTGCCGACGCATGTCGAGGAAACGCCCAAGCCCGATCTGATCGAGCAGGCCGTCGCCGTCGCCAATCAGGCTTCGGCGATCCTCCCTACCCCGGTCGAAGCCCCTCCTGCGCCTGTTGAGGAGCCGGTAACGAAAACCGCTGCCGCGGAAGAAGCCCCGGCAGTCGTGGCCCCGGCAGAAACCGCTCCAGCCGTGGAAGCGGCCGAAGCGGTCGCCCCTGAAGCGCCGGCACTCGTCGCGGCGGCACCGGTCGATCTTTCCAGCGCACTCGAAGGCAGTGGCCTCGTGATGATCGAAACGCGTGCCGACGCCATGAAGGCCTTCCAGCCGGAACCCCCGACGGAGCCCGTCCAGCCGGTCCGCCGCCGCCGCGCAGTAGCAGTCGTGGTGGACGAGCCTTTGATTCAGGTGGAAACCGGACGCAAATAAGCTTCGTGGCCTTACCCAGGTTGCTCCAGGTTGACCCTGTGAGAGGCCTGGGTCAGCGCAGAGGCTGGTGTGCAAAGACGCCCGATGGATCTCATCGGGCGTCTTCAATTGTGGCGTGCGATGCGGTCACTCAGCGTCAGGTCAGAGAAAAAAGGCCAGTCCCGCAGGGCTGGCCTTTTTATATTTCAGACTGTGCAGAAAGCGTCAGACCGCCGACTGACGTCGCCTCTCCAGTTCGGGGCGAATCTCATCGATCAGCCCCTGAACCGCATCCTCACACATGTCGAGCACCGCATCGAAGCCCATGTTGCCGCCATAGTACGGGTCCGGTACGTCGTCACGGCGAATATTGCGGGCATAACTCATGAACATGCGAACCTTGTGCTTGGTGCCTTCGGGCGCCCTGTCGCGCAAATAGTGGAAGTGATCGCGATCCATTGCCAAGAGCAGATCGAAATCGGCGAAATCCTTGGCCTGAACCTTTCTCGCTCGCAGACGGGAAAGATCGTAGCCGCGTCGCAGGGCTGCAGTCTGGGAACGCGGGTCTGGCCCCTCGCCCTCGTGATAACCCTGGATTCCCGCGGAATCGACACTCACCAACTCATCCAGTCCCGAAAACGCCAGCCAACGACGCGCCACCCCCTCCGCCGTCGGTGACCGACAGATATTGCCGGTACAGACAAACAGTATTTTCATTATTGGTGTCCCTCCTACCGGCAATTTAAGCAGCCGACGGGCGGAACGCACAAGAGCGAGCACCAATTTTTAGTCCCTCTCCGAGAATGGCACGATTTTATGACCCAGCGCCGGATGCGTCGTGAGCATCGGCGCCGAAGGCCTGCCGACGCAGCCGGAAGAGTTTGTCTCGCGCGGCCGCCGCTTTTTCGAAGTCAAGATTGCGGGCATGTTCCTGCATTTCCTTTTCGAGCTGACGGATCGCCTTTGCCAGCGCCTTTTCATCCAGCGCCGCGTAATCGGCGCGGGCTTCGCCTGCACCGCTGGCCGCTTTCGCCGATGAGTCATCATAGACACCGTCGATGATGTCCTTTATGCGCTTTATCACGGAACGGGGAGTAATCCCGTTGGCCTCGTTGAACGCGATCTGCTTTGCCCGACGCCTTTCGGTCTCACCGATGGCCGCCTTCATCGAGTCGGTGATCCGATCGGCGTAGAGGATGGCGGTGCCGTGCAAGTGACGCGCCGCACGACCGATGGTTTGGATCAGCGAGCGCTCGGAACGCAGGAAGCCCTCCTTGTCCGCGTCAAGGATCGCCACCAGCGACACCTCCGGAATATCGAGGCCTTCACGCAGCAGGTTGATGCCCACCAAAACGTCGAATTCGCCCAGACGCAGATCGCGGATGATCTCGACCCGCTCGACGGTATCGATGTCCGAGTGCAGGTAGCGCACGCGAATGCCGTTCTCGGCCAGATATTCGGTCAGATCCTCGGCCATGCGCTTGGTCAGCACCGTGACGAGAATGCGCTCCTTCACGTCGAGTCGCTTCTTGATCTCACCGAGCAAATCGTCCACCTGAGTGACTGCCGGGCGCACCGTGATGATCGGATCCACCAGACCGGTCGGTCGCACCACCTGCTCGACCACTTGCCCCTGATGCTCCTTCTCATAGGCTGCCGGCGTCGCCGAGACAAACACGGTCTGCGGCAGCAGGCGCTCGAACTCCTCGAATTTCAGCGGCCGGTTGTCCATCGCCGACGGCAGGCGGAAGCCGTATTCCACCAGATTCTCTTTGCGCGCGCGGTCGCCCTTGTACATTGCGCCCACTTGGCCGATCGACACATGGGATTCATCGATGAACATCAGACCATCCTTCGGCAGGTAATCGATCAGCGTCGGCGGCGCATCGCCCGCTTTACGGCCGGACATATGGCGCGAGTAGTTCTCGATGCCTTTGCAGAAACCCAGTTCATTGAGCATTTCGAGGTCGAAGCGGGTGCGCTGCTCGATGCGCTGGGCCTCGACCAGTTTGCCGGCCTTTTGAAAGGTTTCGATGCGCTCGCGCAGCTCTTCCTTGATCGCCTCTATGGCGCGCAGCACCGTCGCCCGCGGCGTTACGTAGTGGCTGGACGGAAAAACCGTGAAGCGCACGATCTTCTGCTTGAGGTGGCCGGTCAGCGGATCGAACAAGGTGAGGTGCTCGATCTCGTCGTCGAACATCTCGACGCGCAGCGCATATTCGGCGTTTTCCGCCGGAAAGATATCGATCACATCGCCCCGCACACGGAAGGTTCCACGCTTGAAATCGATGTCCGCCCGGTCGTACTGCATCGCCACCAGGCGCTGGACCAGTTCCCGGTGCCCAATCTTCTCGCCCTCGCGCAGATGCAGCACCATGGCGTGGTAATCGCTCGGATCGCCGATGCCATAGATGCACGATACCGACGCCACGATCACCACGTCGCGCCGCTCCATCAGGCTCTTGGTGGCCGACAGGCGCATCTGCTCGATGTGCTCGTTGATCGCCGAATCCTTCTCGATGAACAGGTCGCGGGACGGCACGTAGGCTTCCGGTTGATAGTAATCGTAGTAACTGACGAAATACTCCACCGCGTTCTCCGGAAAGAACTCCCGGAACTCCGAATAAAGCTGCGCCGCCAACGTCTTGTTGTGAGCCAGCACCAACGCCGGTCGGCCGCAGCGGGCAATGACATTGGCCATCGTGAAGGTCTTTCCCGAGCCCGTCACCCCCAACAGGGTCTGGAACATCAAGCCGTCGTCGATCCCCTCGACGAGCTGTCGGATCGCCTCGGGCTGATCGCCTCCGGGCGGAAAAGGCTGATGAAGCTTGAACGGACTACCCTCGAAAACCACCACTCGCCCGCTATCGGATTGATCGGCCATGATAAAATTTCTGTCTTAAGTCAATCGGCGATGCCCGCGACTCCTGCGGGCAACCCCGTATTATCACCCAGCGGACGCCACAAAGCGCCGCGCTCCCTTCGCCCCTTTTGGAGACCCCATGAGCTCTTCGATCTTTGCTGCGGTGGAACTGGCCCCCCGCGATCCGATTCTTGGCCTAAACGAAGCCTTCAACGCGGATACCCGCAGCACCAAGGTCAACCTCGGCGTTGGCGT
>CALMXT010000316.1 GCA_937871125.1 uncultured Zoogloea sp.
CTGCATGCCGGCGGCGGGGCGGATCAGCGCCGCGTCGTCGCCCACCGCGAGGTCGGTGCGACGCGCCGGCCGGGTGAAGTGGCGGCGAATCAGAGCGAACTCGGAGGGCATCGCGCGGGGTGGGTCGGGAGCCCGGGGCAGGCTCAGGCCGGCGTGCCGCCGCCGCGGGCGGCACGGCGTTCGCGGGCGTTGGCTTCGACTTCGTCGGAACGCAGACGGGCGGCGAGCTTGTCGAGCACGCCGTTCACGAACTTGTGGCCGTCGGTGCCGCCGTAGCCTTTGGCGAGTTCGATGGCCTCATTGATGATGACCCGGTAGGGCGTGTCGGGGCGATGAGCCAGTTCGAAGGTGGATAGCAGCAGGATGCCGCGCTCGACCGGGGAGAGCTCGTTGAGCGGACGGTCGATGAAGGCTGAGAAGGTGACCTGGAGTTCGGGGGCGTTGCCGATGGTGCCGCGCAGCAGGCCGACAAAGAGCTCGCGGTCGCATTTGTCGAAGCCGCCGACTTCGGCCATCTGGCTTTCGATGGCGGTGAGGGGAGACTGGTTCAGCAACCAGTGGTACACGCCCTGCAGCGCGAACTCGCGGGCGCGGCGGCGGGGCGATTTGTTGGGGGCGGCGCTCATGCCAAGGCCTTCAGCAGATGGGCCATCTCGACGGCGGCCTGGGCGCAGTCGGCACCTTTGACCTGCATGCGGGAGAGCGCCTGATCGTCGTCTTCGGTGGTGAGGATGCCGTTGGCGATGGGAACGCCGGTGTCGAGGCTGACGCGGTTGATGCCGGCGCCTTGCTCGTTGGATACGAGTTCGAAGTGGTAGGTCTCGCCGCGAATCACGGCGCCGAGGGCGACCAGCGCATCGAAGCGGCCGCTTCTGGCCATGACCTGCAGCGTCAGCGGGGCTTCGAGCGCGCCGGGCACGGTGGCGATGGTGATGGCTTCAGGTGCGACGCCGAGGCGTAGCAGTTCGGCGGTGCAGGCCGACAGCAGCCCTTCGCAGACGTCGAGGTTGAAGCGGCACATGACAATGCCGATCTTGAGGCCGGAACCGTCGAGATTCGGGGCGATTTCGAAAATGTTGTCGTAGCGGGGCATGGTGTTACCTGGAAAATGTTCGGGGACGGCTCAGGCTTCGGGACTGGCGTGGCCGACCACCGTGAGGCCGAAACCGGCCATGCTGGGGATCTTGCGCGGGCTGGCCATGATGCGCATCTTGCCGACATGGAGTTCGCGCAGGATCTGGGCGCCGATGCCGAAGAGGCGCGGGTCCCATTTCTGGGCGGGCTTGGGGGCGGAGGTGTCGCCGTTGAGTTGGGCGAGGAGCTCCTGGCCGCTCTGAGGGTGATACAGCAGCACGATGACGCCGTGGCCGTGTTCGGTGATGCGCTTGAGGGCGGCATCGACCGGGAAGCTGTGACGACCGCTGCTCGGGTCGAGGAAGTCGAGCACCGACACCGGTTCGTGGACCCGGACAAGGGTTTCGACGGTGGGGTCGATGTTGCCGTAGGTCATCGCCAGGTGCACGTCGCCGGAGGTGGTGTCCTCGAAGGCCGACAGGCGGAAGTCGCCATAGGCGGTGGCGACGGTTTTTTCGCTGACCTTCTCGATCAGCTTTTCGGTGCGCGCGCGGTATTCGATGAGGTCGCGGATGGCGCCGATCTTGAGCTTGTGTTCTTGGGCGAACTCGATCAGTTCGGGCAGGCGCGACATGGTGCCGTCGTCGTTCATGATCTCGCAGATCACCGCGGCGGGCTCCAGTCCGGCGATGCCGGCCAGATCGCAGCCGGCTTCGGTGTGGCCGGCGCGGATCAGCACGCCGCCCGGCTTGGCCATGATCGGGA
>CALMXT010000317.1 GCA_937871125.1 uncultured Zoogloea sp.
GGTGTCGATGGATTCGCCTTCGTTGAAGACCATGCCGGAGGTCATCATGCCGAAGTCCGGCTGGTCGACCTTGAGCATGTCCATGACGACCTTGCTGGTCACGCCGATCTTCTTGCCGATGATGGTTTCGCCGGCGTCGAGACGGCGCTGGATCATGCGCTGCTGGATCTGGTAGGCGTCTTCGATGGTGATGTCGGCTTCGCGGTCAGTCAGGGGCGCGACGGGCGTGCGGGTGATGAGCGCGTTGTAGAGCTCGTCGCCGTAGTGTTCGATCTTGGATTTATCCATGGAAAACCTCGATTGTTTTATGCAGCTTGTTGATCGCCTTCGGCGAAAAAGTCGCCGACAAGTCGATTGAAACGGGCGTTGTGCTCGATCTGGGTCCAGTGGCCGCAATGGCCGAACACGTGCAACTGGGCGTTCGGAATCCATTGGGACAGGGTCAGCGAGGTGGAGAGCGGAATCACTTTGTCTTCGCGTCCGTGCACGATAAGCGTTTCGTGCGGCAGGGCGCGGATATCGGCTTCCCGACTCTCCATCGCGTCCACCCAGCGCTGGCGCGGGGCGGGGAACATCGCCGCGAAGGATTCCTGGAAGCCCGGACGGATGCTGGCCTCGTAGCGCAGCTTGGCCAGTTCGTCGTTGACCAGACCGCGGTCCCAGGCGAAGTAGTCCATGATGCTGCGCATGTTCTCTATCGACGGTTCGTAACCCCACACGGCGTCGAGACCGGGCGTGATCGGGAAGGGTACGCCGACCGACCCCATCAGCACCAGACGTCGCACCCGCTTGGGGGCACGGATGGTCAGCGCCAGTGCCAGCGCGCCGCCGAAAGAATTGCCAACCAGGTCGACCTGCTCGACGCCGAGCGCGTCCAGCAGATCCAGTGCCTGTTGAACCCAGGTATCCATGTTGTAGTGGATACCGGCGGGACGATCGGAGTAGCCGAAGCCGACCATGTCGGGGGCGATGACCCGCCGATCCCTGGCCAGCACCGGGATCACCAGGCGCCAGTTGGCCCAGGCGCTGACCCCCGGGCCCGAGCCGTGGATCAGCAGTGCCGGAACCTTGCTGCCGCTGCCGACGTCATGGACGTTGGTGTCGAAGCCGCCGGTGCGGACGCGCTGGCCGATTTCAGGATTCTGGCTCATGCGCTGATGCTCAGTACTTGATCATCACGTTGCGCAGTTCGGTGTAGAACTCCAGGGAGTGCAGACCGCCCTCGCGACCGATGCCGGATTGCTTGGAACCGCCGAAGGGGGTGCGCAGGTCGCGCAGGAACCAGCTGTTGATCCAGCACAGACCGACTTCGATCTGGGTGGCCAGGCGGCTGGCGCGGCTGATGTCCTGGGTGAAGATGGCGGTGGCGAGGCCGTAGCGGTTGTTGTTGACCATCGCGACGACTTCCTCTTCGGTGTCGAAGGGCTGGATGTGGCAGCACGGTCCGAAGATTTCCTCGGTCACGACGGTGGCGGTTTCGGGCAGGCCGGTCCAGATGGTCGGTTGAACCCAGCAGCCGTCCTTCAGTTCATCGGGCATGTCGGGGATGCCGCCGCCGAACACGATGTTGGCGCCTTCTTCCTTGGCCTTGGCGTACATGCCCAGCACTTTCTTCTGGTGGATCTTGCTGACCAGGGGGCCGATCTTGGTGTCGGGGTCGAAGGGTTTGCCGGGCTTCATCTGCTCGGCCTTTTCCTTCAGCGCAGCGACGAACTTGTCGAAGATCGGGCGCTGCACATAGACGCGCTCGGTGCCCAGACACACCTGGCCGGCGTTTTCGAAGCAGGAGCGGGTGACGGTGGCGATGGCGTTGTCGAAGTCGCAGTCGGCAAACACCAGCGCGGCGTTCTTGCCGCCGAGTTCCAGCGACACCGGGCGGATGCCGTCGGCGCCGGCCTTCATGATGGCGGTGCCGGTCTTGGTTTCGCCGGTGAAGGTGATGCCGTTGATGTCCGGGTGGGCGGTCAGGAAGGAGCCGGCGGAATCCACGCCGAAACCGTTGACCACGTTATAGACGCCCTTGGGCACGCCGACCTTGTTCATCACTTCGCCGAGCAGCGTGGCGGTGCTCGGGGTGGCTTCGGAGGGCTTGACGACCACGGTGTTGCCACAGGCCAGCGCCGGACCGCACTTCCAGGTCATCAGCAGCAGCGGCAGGTTCCACGGGCAGATGATGGCGATCACGCCGCGCGGGGTGCGCACGCCGTAGCTGCGGGCGGTCTTGCCGTCCGGGGTGCGCATCTCGAAGGATTCGGTCGATGCGTTCTTGATGGTGTCGGTGAAAATCTTGAAGTTGGCCGCGCCGCGGGGAATGTCGATGTGCGAGGCGAGCGAGGCCGGCTTGCCGGTGTCGGCGATTTCAGCCTGGAGGAAATCGTCGAAGCGGCGGTTGATCTCATCGACGACGGCGTCGAGCATGCTGCAGCGTTCGACGACGGACAGCTTGCCCCAAGGGCCTTTCAGCGCAGCCTTGGCGGCAGCCACGGCAGCGTCCACTTCCGGCTTGCCGGCTTCGTGGACCATGCCGATCAGCGAATTGTCGACCGGGTTGCGCTTCTCGTACGTCTTGCCGCTTACGTTGGATACGTATTCGCCGTTGATGAAATTCAGGATGTCTTTCATTTCGTACTCTCTTGTTATGGTGTCGCGAACCCGCTCACCCGGCGCGCCCGTGCGCGGCACTTGGAATCGGATGAACACCGTCTCAGGAAGGCTAACTTTTGCCTGCGAGCGTGGCGAAGGCCACATCCGAAAGCATATCTCAAATTTCCGAAATTATTAATAAATCTCGATATTTTTTTGTCCGCCAAAAAAAGGAAGCCGCGCACCGGAAGATCGGTGCGCGGCAGCCCTACATCAGGTGAACACGCTCAGGAAGGCTTCGTTGAGTTTGCGATCGTGATAGAAGATCGCGGGTCCGAGTTCCACGTCCCACCAGGTGATGGTCGGCTTGTCCGGGTAGTAGATGTAGCCGCCTGAAAAGACTTCGTTGCGGTTGCCCGACGGGTCGAAGAAGTAGATCGTCTCGCCGCGGGTGATGCCGTGACGGGTCGGGCCGATGTCGATGGAGGTCTTGGTGCGGGACAGGATGTCGCCGGCGCGCAGGACCTGCTCCCAGCTGCGCAGTTCGAAGGAGGCGTGGTGGAACTTGCCCTTGACCGGCTGGCGGATGAAGGCCACGTCGTGGGCCTTGTTCGAGCAGGACAGGAAGGCGCCGATCATGAAGCTCTTGTCTTCGCCGGCCATCACCTGTTCGGCGAGGCCGAAACCCAGCACTTCGGTGAACAGCTTGACGGTGCCGTCGAGGTCGTCACCGTAGAGCAGGCAGTGGTCGAAGCGCGAAGGGGCGATGCCCTTCATGCCATCGGGCCACGGGTTGGGGTTGGTGTTTTCGCCGTCGGTGCCGCAGTTGTTGCCGACGATGCCCTTTTCGGCGAACAGCTCCATCACGTGGCCGGTCGGGATCGTGAAGCGGAAACGCTCGCCGGTGGCCGGGTGTTCGCCGGCGGGAATCCAGCTCAGATCGGTGCAAAGCCCGGATTGTTCGACGTCGCCGGCCAGCTTCTTCAGCGTTGCCGGGGAGTCGACCTTCCAGCCCATGTAGTCCATGCCGGCCTCGTCGGCTTCGCGCAGAACCACGCTGTGGTGGTCATGCTCGTCCCAAGCCTTGAAGAACACGCGTCCCTTGTCGTCGCGCGTGACTTCCTCCAGCCCGAGCACGTCGCGGTAATGCTTGACCGCGGGCTCGAGTTCGAGCACACGCAATGCGACGTGCCCTGGGCGCAATACGCCTGTAACTGCCATTCTCATTTCTCCTCGTCGGGTTGATTTATTACGGTTGCCGTTGCGAACCCGAAATCGAACGACATGCTTTTTTGGGCAAGGACGGCGCGCGCCATCTTGCCCACTACTTCAACCCGAAGGTTGCTCTGCGGGTAAATCTTGCAGGCCAGCACGCAGCCGCTGGCCTCCTCGTCGACGCTGATGACGCCGCGACTCATTTTTCGCTTGGTGTAGAGACCTTCGGTCACTTGAACCTTGCAGACGCCGCAGCCACCGTTGCGGCAACCGACGGGAATGCCTTTGCGTTGCAACTGTTCCATGCCCTGGAGAACGTTGCTCTCGTCGCTGCAACGGAAGGTTTCCCCGGTGTTGTCGATGGTCACCACGAAGTGCATGGGTTTCTTTCCGGATGGATTGCCGCCGAGGCGGTGGAGGCGACGCGGCGATTCTTCGGCCGACGGGCTTTCGGCGGCCACGCCAAAACGGACTGCAGGCACTGCCGATTGACTCGGGAGTGCCTTGGCGCAGCGCAGGCCACGGAGGTGCCGTGGCGTGCCGTGAGTTTCATCGCGATCCGATCAGTGCACCGCCGATGCGGAGCGCTTGTGGTTGACCAGGCCGATCGCAATCACCGAGATGACAGCGGGAACGGCGATGGCCAGGAAGTTCTGCTGCAGCGGCAGGGACATGCTCACCAGCGTGCCGATCACGATCGGGGCCAGAATGGCGCCGCTACGACCCACGCCGGATGCCAGGCCTACGCCGGTGGAGCGAATCGCCATCGGGTAGTACTGGCCGACATAGGCGTAGGTGAGGATCTGGGTGCCGATGGTGGATGCGCCGGCCAGGCCGACGACGATGAACAGCAGTTCGGTGGGCATCTTGACGCCCAGCAGGGTGATCGAAACCGCCGCCAGTGCGTAGAAGCTCATCAGCACATATTTGATGTGGAAGCGGTCGGCCAGCCAGCCGCCGCCGATGGCGCCGATCATTGCGCCGAAGTTCAGTACCAGCACGAAGGTCAGGGCGGAGCCGAGGCTGTAGCCGGCGCTGGCCATCAGCTTGGTCAGCCAGGAGCTCAAGGCGTAAACCATGAACAGGCACATGAAGAAGGCAACCCAGAGCATCGCCGTACTGAAGCCGCGGCCGTCGAGGAACAGCTTGCCGATCGGGGCGCCGTGCGCGGTGTGCGGGTCGGGCAGCGCAAAGCTGTCGTCGGCGGAGGGGATGTAGCTCGGTTCGAGGCGCTGGACGATGCGCTTGAGCTCATCGATACGGCCCTTCTTGATGAGGAAGGGCATCGAATCCGGCAGCGAGCCGAGCACGAACGGGATCAGGATCACCGGCGCGGCGGCGGCGAAGAACACGTAGGACCAGCCGTAGGTTTCGATCAGTCCCTTGCCGAGCACCGCGGCCAGCATGCCGCCGACCGCATAGCCGCTGAACATGAGCGTGACCAGCGTGCTGCGGATCTTGCGCGGCGAATACTCGGTCATCTGGGCGACGACGTTGGGCATCACGCCGCCGATGCCGAGGCCGGCCAGGAAGCGGGTGGCGCTGAACATCACCGGGTCGTGGGTCAGGCCGGCGATGGCGGTGAACACGCTGAACAGGACGATGCAGATGACAATGGCCCAGCGGCGGCCGATCTTGTCGGCGACGGTGCCGAGGAAGATTGCGCCGAACATCATGCCGAACAGGGCAGAGCTGACCATGTAGCCCGCCGTGGCGGGGGTGACGCCCATTTCCTTCATGATCGACGGCAGGGCGATGCCGGCCACGGCCAGGTCGTAGCCGTCGAAGATGATGATGAGGGCGCACCAGAACAGCACCATGCCGTGGAAGCCGTTGAACTTGGCATGGTCCGAAAGGTTGTGAACGTCGATTTGGGCCATTGTCTCTCGCCTATGTTTAATTATTGGAGCTTTGGTGTGGACGGGGGCGGGGATGTGT
>CALMXT010000318.1 GCA_937871125.1 uncultured Zoogloea sp.
CGCAGCAGGGTGATCAGCGAGAAGGCCTTGGCCGTCGGGATCAGCTCCTTGCCGTCGCGGATGACATAGATTTCACCGATCAGGTTTTCGATGATCTGGGCCCGTGTGGCCGGGGTGCCGAGGCCGCGGCCCGCCATGGCGGCACGCAACTCCTCGTCGTCCACCATCTTGCCGGCGCCTTCCATGGCCGACAGCAGCGTCGCTTCGTTGAAGCGGGCGGGCGGCTTGGTGACCAGCGCCTTGACGACAATCTCGTCGGTGCTCACCTTCTCGCCCGGCTCCACGGCCACCAGTTGCGGCGCACCGCCATCCTCCTCGCTCACCGCGGCGGCCTTGCCATACACCGCCATCCAGCCCGGATTGACGAGGATCTTGCCTTCGGTCTTGAAGGCTTCGCCCTCGACGCGCGTGATGCGGGTGGTGATGCGGTATTCGGCCGCCGGGTAAAACACGGCCAGAAAGCGCCGGGTCACGAGGTCGTAGATCTTGGCTTCGACTTCGGAGAGGCTCTTGGGCGCGGTGCCGGTCGGGATGATGGCGAAGTGATCGGAGATCTTGGCGTTGTTGAAGATGCGTTTGTTGGGCTTGACCCAGCCACGTTTGACGACTTCGTCGGCAAACGGCGCATAGGTGTCCGGCAGTCCGTCGAGGATGCCCTTCACCTGGCCGACGTAGTCTTCGGGCAGCGCCCGTGCGTCGGTCCGCGGATAGGTCAGCACCTTGTGCTTTTCGTAGAGCGCCTGGGCGATCTGCAGCGTGGTCCGGGCCGACAGGCCGAAGCGGCCGTTGGCTTCGCGCTGTAGCGAAGTCAGATCGAAGAGCAGCGGCGACAGCTGGGTGGTGGGCTTGGATTCTTCTTCGACAACCCCCGGCTTGCCTTCGCACTTGGCCTTGATGGCCTCGGCGCGGGACTTGTCCCACAGGCGGAAGGCGGTGGCGTGCTCGGCAAGCGGCGCGCCGTCTTCCGGCTTCTTGAAAGCTTCGTCGAACCAGCGGCCGGCGTAGGCACCGGCCCGGCAGCCGAAGCTGGCTTCGAGTTCCCAGTAGTCGGTGGGCTTGAAGGCGCGGATCTTTTCCTCACGCTCGACCATGATGGCGAGCGTCGGCGTCTGCACCCGACCGACGGTGGTCAGGTGAAAACCGCCCGTCTTGGAGTTGAAGGCGGTCATTGCCCGGGTGCCGTTGATGCCGATCAACCAATCGCTCTCGGCGCGACACACCGCGGCTTCGCGCAGACCTTCGACATCCGATGCGGGCCGCAGCTGGGCGAAGCCCTCGCGGATCGCGCCGGCGGTCATCGATTGCAACCACAGACGCTGCACCGGCTTGTTGGTGCCGGCGTGCTGGGCGATGAAACTGAAGATCAATTCCCCCTCGCGGCCCGCGTCACACGCATTGATGAGGCCGGTGACGTCCTTGCGCTTGATGAGGCGGGTGAGAAGTTTGAGACGGTCCTCGGTCTTTTCGATGGGGTTCAGTGCGAAGTGCGGCGGAATGACCGGCAGGTGGGCAAAGGACCACTTGCCGCGCTTGACTTCGAATTCCTCCGGCACGGTCAGTTCGAGCAAATGGCCGACTGCCGAGGAGAGCACGTAATGCTCGGACTCGAAGTAGTCCTTTTCCTTGGTGAAGCCGCCGAGGGAGCGGGCGATATCCGCCGCAACCGAAGGTTTTTCCGCGATGATCAGCTGCTTGCTCATGCCTGTAGTGCGCCTCTGGACGCCTGACTCAGGTTGTTGGGGGAGCGGCGCATCATACGGAAGCCTGCGCCGAGCATGCAAGCAGCCCGCCGATCAATGCAGCGAGTATGACGTCGGCTCTTCGTCTTCTTCGTCGGACTCGTTGAGCAGTTCGTCGAGGATCAGGCCATTGATCGGGCGATCCTGCTGCCAAAGCACCATCAGGACGATGACCTTCAGGTTTTCGAGTTCGATCTCGGTTTCGCCTAGCGCCAGGGCGCGCTCGACGATCATCTCGCGGCATTCGGCGTCGAGGATGCCGGCGTTTTCGAGAAACAGCAGAAACCCGCGGCACTCCACGCCCAGACGAACGAGTTCGTCGTCGGAATAGACGCGCAGGGAACCGGGCCGCGCGCAGTGGGCCGGACGTTCGCCGTCGGACAGCTGGCGCAAACCGGACAGCCAATCGAGGGCTTCGGTGATTTCGTCTTCCTCGAAGCCGGCAGCTGTGAGTTTGCGGGCCAGCTGCGCAGGTTCAGGACACGCATCGGCGTGAACGTAGTTCTCGAAGAGGTACACGAGGATATCGAACATGGCACGTGGGCCCAAAGGCCGGTCGTTTTGTCAGAGGCGCTGGAGGCGCCCTCCGGGCAGGCGTGATACGCGCCCATCGAGTTCCAGCGCAAGCAGGATGGCGTAGAGCGCTTCCGGCGTCAAGCTGGTGCGGCGCACCAGTGTGTCGATATCCACCGGATCGTGACCGAGGGCGGCCACGACGCGCCCCTCGTCGCCGACCGGCTCCGGCGTCGCAAGATCGGGGACCGGCGCGGCTTCCCGCGGCGCCAGGCGGAGTTCCTCGAGGATGTCAGAGGCCGCTTCGACAAGCTTTGCACCGTCGCGGATAAGTTGATGACAGCCCCGCGCAACCGGCGAATGGATGGAACCGGGAATCGCAAAAACCTCGCGACCGCAGTCGATTGCCAGGCGGGCGGTGATCAGCGAACCGCTCTTGAGCGCCGCTTCGACCACCAGCACGCCGCACGCCAGACCGGCGATCAGGCGGTTTCGGCGCGGGAAATTGTGGGCCAGCGGCGCCGTGCCAAGCGGAAACTCGCTGACGATGGCGCCGGCTTCGGCGATGCGGCGGGCGAGCGCGGCGTTGCGCGCCGGATAGATGCGGTCCGCGCCGGTCCCGATCACCGCCACCGTGCTGCCCGGCCCAGCCAGACCGCCTCGATGGGCCGCACCGTCGATACCCAGCGCCAACCCGCTGACGATGGTCAGACCGGCCTGCGAGAGGGCCGCGGAGAAGGCCTCGGCATTGGCCTCGCCCTGCGGTGTGGCATTGCGTGCGCCGACAACGGCAACCGACTGACGCGCCAGCAGGGCCGGATCGCCTTTGACGTACAGAACAACCGGAGGGTCGGGGATTTCCAGCAAGGCCGCGGGATAGCCGACGTCGCCAAG
Organism: uncultured Zoogloea sp.; assembly: GCA_937871125.1. Classification (GTDB taxonomy): domain Bacteria; phylum Pseudomonadota; class Gammaproteobacteria; order Burkholderiales; family Rhodocyclaceae; genus Zoogloea. The sequence goes on from CALMXT010000318.1 coordinate 3,147, forward strand.
CGTGAGCACGGCGTTGCCGGGCTGAGCCTGCCAGTCGAGCGCCGCGTCGACCGCGGCGGTGGCGTCATGGTCGAGCAGCGTGCGGGCCATCGGCCCGCCGATCACCGCCGCAATGGCGCTGTGACCGGCTTCGTAGATGCGCTCGGGCAGACCGAAGGCGGCGAGCAGTTGGCGTTGGCTGGACGGCCCAAGACCCGGAGTGAGGGTCAGGCGCAGCCAAGCGGCAAGAGGATGGGGATTGGCCACGGCATCGAGGATGAAACTGGACGTCATAAGGAATTGTGACAAGGGCCGGGATCGTCACGCAGCCCCCTGTGACGCCCCCGGCCCTTGGCGCGGTATTTTTTGCGGATCAGGGCCTGCGGACGCTGTCGGCTACCGAAACCGCACCGTTGTTCTCCATCACCATGGCGTAGGCAATGCGGTCGAAAACCCGGAATACGAACAGCAGACCATAACGCTGCTCGGGCAACAGGAAGCGTTGCGGCTTGCCGACGTTGTCCTCGCGATAGACCGTTTCACCGCGGTTGCGATGCAGCGACAGGACATGCCCCACCTCGACGCCGTCGCGCTTGCCGAGGCTGATGGACACGACGTTGTAACGACCGGCTTCGGCAACGCCGTTGTAGATCGACACGACCCGCCCGTTCATTTCCTGCTCGGGAGCGTGGGGAACGTAGCTGGGCAATTCGGCACGACCGGCGGCCAGCAGGCGGTCACCCTTGCCGATTTCCTGCTTGGCGACGGAGATCGTCAGGCTGGCCGGAATGGGCAGCTTCTCTTTGCCCTCCGGTCGGACCTGAGCGGAAGCGTCGGCATCGGGAGCCAGCACCCCGGCTTCCGATGTCACCCGGGCACGGCCGAGGTAGGTGGCTTCATAACCGAGAATTTCGCCGGTAATGGGCTCTTTGAGCGGAATGGACTTGCGGTAGATGCTCCAGTCGCGAACGCCCGGCTGGATGCGGGTGGCAAAGATCGTGTCGCCCGGCCCGGTAAACACGCGGCCTTCCTGGGTTGCGACGATGATGCCAGCCCCGGCGTCCTCGTCGTCATTCACCACCAGCGGCTCGGAGAGGAAGGGCGCGATGGCCCGCACCGGAATGCTCTGGATCGCCGCCTGGGCGGAATCGGAATAAATCTGCGGAAACCGCTTTTCGTATAGCGGGCGATCCGTGCCGGCTCCGATGCGCTTGCCAAACTTGAGGGTCGGACCGCTACGGTCGAGGACGATGATCTGTCCCGGGTAGATCAAATGGGGATTGCGGATCTGCTCGCGATTGAGGCGCCAGACTTCCGGCCAGCGCCAGGGCTCTTTGAGGAATTTGCCGGAGATGCCCCACAAGGTATCGCCCGGCACGACGGTATGACTGTCGGGAGCATCGTCGGCCAGGCGGACCGGACTGGTCGCACCGACGCCAGCCGGAACCAGGGCAGCGACGCCGATGAGGAGCGCGGATATAATGCGGATCATTGAATTTCCACTCGCTTTCGGCGGATAGCTGTGCCGCCGGAACGGCGGCCTGTTTGAACAGTCTGTCTGACAAAGCCCGATACGTGTCTCAGCACGACGCGAGCATCGCGGATTTGGCTCAAAATTCTGCACGTAAAGTCTTCATCCGGCAATATTTATGGCCCTGCTACCCATTCTCCGATATCCCGACCCCCGCCTTCATACGCGCGCCGCGCCGGTGCGCGAGGTGGATGACACTGTCCGAAAACTCATCGCCGACATGGCCGAAACCATGTACGAGGCGCCCGGCATCGGCTTGGCGGCCACTCAGGTGGATGTTCACCGGCGGATCGTGGTGATCGACGTCTCGGAAGACAAATCCGCGCTGCTGGCGCTGATCAACCCCGAAATCATCTCCCGTTCGGGCGAACAGATCTGTGAGGAAGGGTGTCTGTCGGTGCCCGGCATCTACGACAAGGTCGCGCGTGCCGAAAAAGTGCGCGTGCAGGCGCTCAACCAACTGGGCGAGCGCTTCGAACTTGACGCCGAAGGCCTCCTCGCGGTGTGCATCCAGCACGAGCTCGATCACCTGGACGGCAAGGTCTTCGTCGAATACCTGTCGCAACTCAAGCAAACCCGCATCAAGGGCAAACTGGCCAAGAAGGCAAGGATCACCGCCTGATGAAAGTCGCCTTCGCTGGAACTCCCGAATTCGCCGCCGCGGCGCTGGAGGCGATTCTCGCCGCCGGTTTCGAGGTGCCCCTCGTCCTGACACAACCCGACCGTCCGGCTGGGCGTGGCATGCAATTGCAGCCCAGCCCGGTCAAACAGGTTGCGCTGTCGGCCGGCATCCCTGTCCATCAGCCCGAAAAACTGCGCACGCCCGAACAGCAGGCGCCGCTCGCCGAA
>CALMXT010000319.1 GCA_937871125.1 uncultured Zoogloea sp.
AAGTCGCCCCCGGCTGGAAGCTGCGCGTGCTGCTGGCCCAGGCGCTGTTCGCCAATCCGGACATCCTGCTGCTCGACGAACCGACCAACAACCTGGACATCAACACCATCCGCTGGCTGGAGGAGGTGCTCAACCAGCGCAACTCCACGATGATCATCATCTCCCACGACCGCCACTTCCTGAACCAGGTGTGTACCCACATGGCGGACCTCGACTACGGCCGCATCCAGGTGTGGCCGGGCACCTGGGACGATTACATCGAGGCGTCGACCCAGGCCCGCGAGCGCCAGTCCAGCGCCAATCAAAAGGCCAAGGAAAAGGTCCAGGAGCTGCAGGAGTTCGTGCGCCGCTTCTCGGCCAACAAGTCCAAGGCGCGTCAGGCCACCAGCCGGGCCAAGCAGATCGAGAAGATCAAGATCGAGGAGTTCAAGCCGTCGAGCCGTCAGTATCCGTGGATTCGCTTCGAGTACGACGAAAAGGACAAGCTGCACCGTCAGGCCGTGGAGATCGAGAACCTCACCTTCGGCTACGATCCGGCCAACCCGATCATCAAGAACTTCACCTTCACCGCCGATGCCAACGACCGCATCGCCATCATCGGCGAGAACGGCATCGGCAAGACCACGCTCCTCAAGCTGCTGGTCGGCACCGGCCTGCACGGCCTCGCGCCCCAGTTCGGCACGGTGAAATGGGCCGAAAAGGCCAAGCTCGGCTACTACGCCCAGGACCACGCCGAAGATTTCGCGGTGGACGAGAACCTCACCGACTGGATCAGCGGCTACGTGCGCGAAGGCGGTTATGAGGGCGACGACGCCGAAACCCTGATCCGCGGCACCCTCGGCCGTCTGCTCTTCAAGGGCGACGACGTGAAGAAGTCGGTGAAGGTGATTTCCGGTGGCGAGCAGGGCCGGATGCTTTTCGGCAAGCTGATGTTGCAGCGCAAGAACGTGCTGCTGCTCGACGAGCCGACCAACCACATGGACATGGAATCCATCGAATCCCTCAACTCGGGCATTGCGGATTTCACCGGCACGCTGTTCTTCGTGTCCCACGACCGGGCCTTCGTGTCGTCCATCGCGACCCGCATCCTCGAAATCCGCGGCCCCGGCGACATCGTCGATTACCGTGGCACCTACGAGGAATACCTCGCCAGCCAGGGCATCGAGTAAGCCTTGCCGACCCGGCCCGCCGAGCGCCCCGAGATCGCGACTCCGTCGTTCGGCGCGGCCGTCGGTCAAGGTGTCGCCGGGCGCGATCGGACCTCCGCGATTCTCCTCGTCGGTCTGACCATCGCCCTCGGACTCGTGGCCGACCGCTTCGGCGGCCCGTGGGGTCAGCCGCTCGTCAGCGTGTGGGCGTGGGGGCTGTGCGGCGGCTTGCTGTATCGCGATGCCCCGCTGCGGTCGCGTCTGGTGGCCTGTCTGGCGATTGCCACCGCGGGCGAAGTGGTGCTGTCGCTGGTGTGGGGCTTGTACGACTACCGCCTCGGAAATCTCCCGCTCTTCGTTCCGCCCGGTCATGTGCTGCTGTACTGGCTCGGCCTTCAACTGGCCGACCGGCTGCCGCGGCGGCTCCTGGCGCTGACCCCGTGGCTGGCGTTGGCCGGTGTCAGCGCCTTGGCGGTGACCCGGCTGGACTGGCTCGGGCCGCCGCTGTTGCTGCTTTTCCTGGTCTGTCTGCGCCTGGGGCCGGCGCCGCGCCTCTACTCGACGATGTTCCTGCTGTCCCTCGCGATGGAGTTGTGGGGAACCTGGCTCGGTAACTGGACCTGGCGCTCGAGCCTGCCGGGCCTGGGTTGGCCGGTATGCAATCCGCCTCTCGCGGCCGGCGCGTTTTACTGCGTCTTGGACGTGCTCAGTGAAGTTCTGTGTCGCCGCCGGCTTGGCGTGCGGCCCGAGGGCTGCCGGGTTTAGAGTCTGTTGCCGGTCCTTTCTTTTTTACATCTGAAAGGATTTTCCCCGACTCCCGGCTGATCTCCCGTCCATGAAGCTCAGCAAGCTCTCGCTCATTTTTTCGGTAACGTTGCTGCTGATCGTCAGCATCAACGGGTCGATCTCCTTTCTCGTCCTGTCGGCCTTCAACCGCGTCCAGGCGGTGCAGGAAAACCGCTTTGCGGCGCTGAGCCAGGTGGACGATCTGCGTCGCGAAACGGACACCCTGACGCGCCTGGTGCGGAGTTACGCGGTCACCGGCGAAATCCGCTACCACGCCTATTACTACGCCATCCTCGCGATTCGCGACGGTGCGCAGCCGGCGGTTGTCGACAGCGAGCCGGCCACTTACTGGGACCGGGTCATCGCCGGGCTCACCGTCTTCGTACCGCGCCGCGACGGGCTGCGCATGTCGCTGCGGGCGCGCATGATCGCGCTCGGTTTCGACGGCGACGACCTCGCCGCCCTCGACGGCGTGCTGGCCGAAGCCGAAGCCCTCAAGGCCATCGAGCAGGTTGCGTTTGCCGCCACTCAGGGGCTCTACGATCCGCGGACCGGGAATTTCGTGACCTCGGGCGTGCCGCGCCCCGAGCTGGCCGTCCGGCTGGTCCACGGCCGCGACTACGACATCCGGCGGGCCCGCCAGGCCGGCGCCGTGGCCGAACTCAAGCGGCGGGTGGACGAGCGTACCCGGGCCGACGTGGATGAGGCCCGCGCCCGTCTGCGCGACTGGATCGTCGCCGCCATCGTCGGCATGGCGGCCATCGCGCTGCTGGTGCTGCAGGGCTTCCGCACGGTTCGCCGCAAGGTGCTCGAACCGCTCGAAGGGATGGGCGCGGCGGCCGTCCGGCTGGGGCGCGGGCAATACGATGCGCGCGTCGCGGATCTGGGCGGAGTGGAGGAAATCCAGACCCTGCGCACCACCCTCAACACGATGGCGCAATCCATCGAGAGCGACATCCAGGAGCGCGAAACCATCGGGCGCGAACTCGAGGATGCCCGCGCCCGCGCCGAGCAGGCCACCCAGGCCAAATCGCTCTTCCTGGCCAACATGAGTCACGAGATCCGCACCCCGCTCAATGCGGTGATCGGGATGGCCGAGCTGCTTCTGCACAGCCGCTTGCCGCCGCGCCAGCGGGATTACGCCAGCAAGATCCGCATCGCCGGCCGGGCGCTGCTCGACACGCTCAACGACATCCTCGATTTCTCCAAGATCGAAGCCGGCCGGCTGGAGCTGGAAGCCATTCCCTTCGGGCTGGAACAGGTGATCGCCAATGCCTTTCTGCTGGTCGAGCGTCCGGCCCTCGAAAAAGGCGTCGAACTGATTTTTGAAGCGCGCCCGGAGAGCGCCGCCGTGCTCGACGCGCGCTTCGTCGGCGATCCGCTACGTATCGGTCAGGTGCTCGGCAATCTGCTCTCCAACGCGGTCAAGTTCACCGTTGCCGGCCATGTCGCCCTGCGCGTCGCCGGCCTGCCCGGCGAGGGCGGCGCCTATCGGCTCGAGATGTGCGTCGACGACACCGGGATCGGCATGCGGCCCGAGCAGATCGAACATCTCTTCAACGATTTCGTCCAGGCCGACGGCGCCACCACCCGCCAATACGGCGGCACCGGCCTTGGCCTCGCCATCGTGCGCCGGCTGGTGAATGCCATGGGCGGCGAGATCCGGGTGAGCAGCGCGCCCCGGCGCGGCAGCTCCTTTTGCGTGCGGATTCCGCTGGTCCGCGACGCGGCGAGCGTGGCGGCGGCCCGACCGGAGCCGGCGCTACCACTGCGCGTGCTGGTGGCCGAAGACTACCCGGAGGCCCGTCTGGCGCTCATCGACCTCATCAACCTCGAAGGCATCGACGCCGTGGATTCGGTGAGCAGCGGTGCCGCGGTGCTCGCCAGCCTCGAAGCCGCTTGGCAGGACGGACGCCCCTACGATCTGCTGCTGCTCGACTGGTCGCTGCCGGACCGCAACGGTGGCGAGATCCTCAAGGCCATTGCTGCCCGGCGCGAACTGGCGCCGCGTCACATCGCCCTGACCTCGGTGCCCCGGACCGTGGACGACGAGGTGCCGGAATTCCATCCCGACGGCCTGCATTTCTGCGACAAGCCGATCCTGCCGGGCGCCCTGCGTCGCCTTCGCGACGCCGCCCTCGGGCGGGTGCCGGACTTGCCGCCAGAGGGCGAGGTGCCCACCGGCGCCTTCGACGGAATGCGGGTGCTGCTGGCCGAAGACAACGCCACCAGCCGCGACGTGGCCGTGGCGCTGCTCGGGCGCTGGGGCATCGAAGTCGACACCGCCGCCGACGGTCGCGATGCCCTGGCGCAGCTCGCCGCCTGGCCGCCGGAGCACTATGCCCTGGTGTTCATGGATCTGCAGATGCCGGTCATGGACGGCTACGAGGCGATCCGCCATATCCGGGCCCGGCCCGGTCTGGCCAGCTTGCCGGTGTATGCGCTGTCGGCCCACAGCGGGCGCAGCGTGCTCGAACGCTGCCTGTCGCTGGGCATGAACGGCTGTCTGGACAAGCCCTATGTGCTGCCCCGTCTGCTGGAGGTGCTGCGCCGTCATCATCCGTTTGGAGCGGGGGCCGCGCCGTTGCCGCCGCTACCGGCCGCGGACGCCGCCGTTCCGGGGCTGGAAGGCATTCCGGGGCTCGATCCGGCCTGCGCCATCAACGACACCGGAATCAGCCCGACGCTTTATCCGCGTCTGCTGGCCAAGTTTCGCGACCAGTTTGCCGCCGGGCCGCAGGCCTTGCGGCGCGACGTGGAGGGGCGCGACTGGGAGCAGGTCGCGCTGTCTTCCCACACGCTGAAGGGCCGCGCCGGGTTGCTCGGGATGAGCGAGATCGCCGTCATCGCCGGGCGTCTCGAAGCCGCGGCCCGTGCCGGCGACAAGGCCCGCGCCCAGGGCGCACTGCAAGCTCTCGAAGAGCGGCTGCGCCCCATCGTCGACGGGCTGCTTCGGGCGCTACCGCCCAGCGGCGGCGAGCCCGACGTCCCGGAGGCGCCGCGGTCCTGAGCGTTGCCGGACGCTTTGCTGGCGCGGCTGGCGATGCCTTTGTCAGCGGGCGAGGCCGGTGAGGCGGTGGGCAAGCGCATCCCGGTAGGCCGCGAAATCCTGGATGTCGTCGTGGCCGGCGCCGTCCACCGCCAGCAGTTCCGCCCGCCCGCCGCTGGCGGTCACCAGGGCTTCGGCGTGGTCGACCGGAATCAGCGTGTCGCTGCGACCGTGGAGGATCAGCACCGGGCTTGTCACGGCGCCGATCAGGCGGTCGCTTTCGAGGGGATATTTGAGCAGCGCGCCGGGCACCAGCGGGTAATGCTCGCGGGCCACGCGCAGCAGGCTGGCGTAGGGGCTGACCAGCACCAGCAGATCGGGCTTCACGTCTCGCGCCAGACGGGTGGCGAGCCCGGTGCCGAGGGAGCGGCCGAGGATCGCCACCGGCTTGCCGGCGTAGTCCGGGGCGATGCGGTTCCAGGCGGCGCGCACGTCGGCGTGCAGTTGCGCCTCGCTGGCGATGTGTCCGCCGCTCTTGCCGAAACCCCGGTAGTCGAGCATGAACAGATCGAAGCCAAGACGCCGGTAGAAATCCACCCGGGTCGTCCAGGTGGTCAGGTTGCCGGTGTTGCCGTGGAGGAAGAAGACCAGCCCGCGACTGGCCGGCTGGCGGAACAGCAGCCCATCGAGCACCGCGCCTTCCACCGGGATGCGTATTTCCTCGAAGGCTTGTTCGGGTGCGTAACGCCCGACGAAACTGAAATCCGCCGGTAGCGGCTGCGGGTGGAAGAGCAGCCGTTCCTGATTGGGGTAGAGGCTGGCGAGGAGCGCCAGATAGCCGATCAGTGCGACGAGGAGCGCACGCGGCAGCCATCGGCGCAGCCCGCGCAGCAGGCGCGCGGCAGGGGAAATGGGGGCGGAAACCGTCATGCTTGTCTCCCGATGGTTTTTATCGGCCGGCCAGCCGCGCGGCCCGGTCGCCCCACCAGACGGCTTCCTCGAACACCGAGTAGCCGGACAGATCCGAGTGGGCGAAGAGCAGTTTGCCGTCGGCTTCGCGGAGCGCCGCCAGACCGGGGTTGGTGAGGCCGCCGGGCGTCGGGGTGGCCATGCCGTGGCCGCGCACGGTGATTTCCACGGCCAGCAGCCGGCGCCACAGTTCGGCTTTGCCGTAAGCAGTATGGAGGTCGACGGCGGCCAGTGCGAAGAGTTCGTCGGCATCGGCGCCGGCGAGCCAGCGCCGGGCGTCGGCAGGTGTGCGCTCGGCCAGCGCCCGGTAGGCGGTGAACACCGTGTGGGCCGGGCGGGCGACGCGGATCAGCTGGTGGGTGGCGACCACCCAGCCGAGGCCGGGGCTGGCGTGGATCACGTTGTCCCAGGCCAGCGGCGCGTCCGCCGGTTCGCGGGGAAAACCGTCGAGCAGGAAGTTGGCGACCAGCCACGGGGCGTGGGCGGGCAGATGGCGTGCCGGGTCGAAGCCGTAGTCGCCGAGCTGCGGCACGATCCGCGCCGCGACGTGCAGCGGCATCGCGCAGATGGCCCGTCGGGCGCGGATCAGCAACGGGCCGTCGGCGCCCGCGGCAAGGATGGCGACGCCGCGGCGGCTTTCGGTGACGCGCAGGGCGTGGCCGCTCAGGCGTCGGGCCGCCGGCACGCGGGCGGCGAGGCCGCGGGCGACGCTGGCGAGGCCGTCCGGCCAGGTGAGCAGCGCGCCGTCGGCGGCGTTGGCGGCCTGTCCGCCGCGGCTCGCAAAATAGTGCAGGCCG
>CALMXT010000320.1 GCA_937871125.1 uncultured Zoogloea sp.
ACCTACCCGTCCACCCACGGCGTTTTCGAAGAAGCCATCCGCGAAATCTGCGCCACGGTGCACCAGTACGGCGGTCAGGTTTACATGGACGGTGCCAATCTCAACGCCCAGGTCGGCCTCACCTCCCCGGCCACCATCGGCGCCGATGTGAGCCACATGAATCTGCACAAAACCTTCTGCATCCCCCACGGCGGCGGCGGGCCGGGCATGGGCCCGATCGGCCTCAAAGCCCACCTGGCGCCATTCATGGCGGACCACGTGGTCACCCCCACCAGCGGCGAAGGCCGTCCGAATGCAGGCCAGGGTGCCGTGTCGGCCGCCCCTTTCGGCTCGGCAAGCATTCTGCCGATCTCGTATATGTACATCACGATGATGGGCGGACGCGGTCTCACCCGCGCCACCGAAGTGGCCATCCTCAACGCCAACTACGTGGCGAGCCAGCTCAACGCCCATTATCCCGTGCTCTACACCGGCAGCCAGGGCCGCGTAGCCCACGAGTGCATCCTCGACATCCGCCCGATCAAGGCGGCAACCGGGATCTCCGAGGTGGATATCGCCAAGCGCCTGATGGACTACGGCTTCCACGCCCCGACCATGTCCTTCCCGGTGGCCGGCACGATCATGGTCGAACCCACCGAATCCGAGGACAAGGGCGAGCTCGACCGCTTCATCGCCGCGATGATCAGCATCCGTGGCGAGATCCGCGCCATTGAGGAAGGCCGCGTCCCGGCCGACAACAACCCGCTGAAAAATGCTCCCCACACCCAGGCAGACTTCATCGGCGATTGGGACCGCCCCTATTCCCGCACCGAAGCCGCCTTCCCGTTGCCGTGGGTGAGCGACAACAAGTTCTGGCCGAGCGTCAATCGCATCGACGACGTCTATGGAGACCGCAACCTGTTCTGCGCCTGCGTGCCGATGGACGAACTGAGCTGATGTAAATACGCAAAGAAAAGCCCGGGTTCATCTCGATCCCGGGCTTTTTTTCGCCTGCGTACCGGGCCGCTCAGGGCTTAAGCAAGGCCTTGAGAAACGACGACGGGATCGCGAAGGAGATACCCGACGGGTTGGTGATGGCGCTTTCCTTCGGGCCTCTCACGAAGACCATATTCACGATGCCAAGTACCTCGCCGGTATTGACGTCGTAAAGCGGACTGCCGCTGTTGCCCGGGTAGGACACGATGTCGAGCTGGAGCACCGAATAGGTTCCTACCGATAGCCTGCGCAGAGTCTGGGTATCCAGCTCCCGCGCGCTGTTGACCAAGGGCTGACCAACCGGCGTGATCGCCGAAATGATGCCTCTGTGGGTCACCGACGTGATGCCCATGGCGCCCCCGAGCGGAAAGCCCGTCCACGCCACGTCCTGCCCGTCCCGTGCCGTTGCAGAATCCCCCAGGCTCAACGCCGGCATCGGCGGTCCCTCGAAACGCAGCAGCGCAAGATCGTGATCGGGGTCGGCAGCTTCCTTCGTTACCGGCCGCGCCAGCACGCGCCCCAAACCCGACAGGGCAATGACCAGCTTTTCGTTTTCGTCGTTCTGCGGCACAGCCGCAAGCACATGGGCATTCGTCACCACCTGATTGCCGTTGCCAACCACAAAGCCGGTCCCGAGAAAACGAAAACGCGGATTGCGCAGCGGAGAAACCACCCCAACGGCCACCACTGAGCGCTTGACCTCGGCCACCACATCCGGAAAAGCGCCTCGCGCAGAGCCTGCTGCGCACTCCGCAAGGACAAACAAACCTGCAGCTAAAAGCCTGAGCCTCGGCAAGCGCTTCGGCTTCATGGTTCGCTTAGGGGCTGACGGTCTTGAGCGCCTGTAGGGCCGGTGAAGCGCCTACCAGTCGCGCATCAAACGGATGATCGGCGCGGGGGAAAAACTCGAGGATGCGCCGCACGTAGTTCTGAGTTTCCTTGTACGGGGGCACGCCACGATAGCGGTCTACCGCACCTTCGCCGGCGTTGTAGCCGGCCACCGCGAGCGCCACATTGCCACGGTAATAGGAGAGCAGCCAACGCAGATAGGCAAGACCGCCCTTGATGTTTTCGACCGGATCGAAACTGTCTTTTACGTTGAAACGGCTGGCCGTCTCGGGGATGAGCTGCATCACGCCCATTGCACTCTTGGGCGACACCGCCTTGGCATCGAAGTTGGACTCAGTCGTCGCGATGGCCAGCGCCAGCCGGGGCTCGATAGAGAAACGGGGCGCAAGCGTGGTAACCAGTTCGACCACCCGCTTTTTCCGCTCGGGCAAGGAGGCCAGATATTTCTGACTGTCCCAGTTATCGCGAATGGTGAACGCCCATTCGACCGGCCGCAGCTTGAGGCATTCAGGCACCGCACCCGAGTAGTCGCCCACCACACGGCGGGCCTTCTCGGCGCCGGCATGCCCCTTGACGATCGCCATTTCAAACAGGGTTGCCGCGTACCCATCGTCCCTGGGTACGCCGCGTCCGTTTGCATACATCCAGCCCAGGCTGTACATCGCCTCCGCGTTGCCGGAACGGACGGCTTCGCAATACAACTCGGCGGCCCTTTCCGGATCGCGGGGAACGCCTTCCCCGTGCTCGTAGGCAAGCGCCTGCTCAACGAGTGGCCGGGTGTCGAAGCCCCCGGACTCGTCCGCTTTCGCGCAAAACGCGCTCCCTGCCAAGCCGAGACTCAACAGGGTCAGGGAGAAAAATTTCCTCATGCGCGCCATGCTACGCCGTTTCCCGCTTAAAGCCGCCAAACCTTCGCCCCGGCGGCTTCCAGCGCGGCCTGGTCGTAAAAGCTCTTCACATCGGTGAACACCCCGTTCGGAACCAGCTTCTCGCACAGTTTGCCGACGCCCAGGTCGGCGTATTCCTTGTGCGCCACCGCGGCAACGATGGCGGCCGCGCGCGGCAGATCATCCCAGGCAGAGAGGCTGACACCGTACTCGTGCTCGGCTTCGGCGGACTCGGCCACCGGATCGTGCACGCGCACATTGCAGCCGTAGCTCTGCAATTCATGAATCACGTCGATGACCTTGCTGTTGCGCAGGTCGGGGCAGTTTTCCTTGAAGGTCAGGCCCAGCACGA
>CALMXT010000321.1 GCA_937871125.1 uncultured Zoogloea sp.
GAGCCGCGCGTGCTGCTCCTCGACGAGCCCTTCGGCGCCCTCGATGCCAAGGTGCGCAAGGAGTTGCGCCGCTGGCTGCGCCGCCTTCACGATGAGCTGCACATCACCTCGATCTTCGTCACCCACGACCAGGAAGAAGCGCTCGAAGTCGCCGACCGGGTGGTGCTGATGGACCACGGCAAGGTGGAGCAGGTGGGCACGCCGGAGCAGGTCTACCGCCATCCGGCCTCGCCCTTCGTGTATGGCTTTCTCGGATCGGTGAATCTGTTCCACGGCAGGGTCGAAGGCGATGCCGTGCATGTGGATGGCGGGCTGCTGTCGTCCGACAAGGTGGACCTCGAACACGGCGCCGAGGTGTTCGCGTTTGCCCGTCCGCACGAACTCAATATCGTCGTCGATCCGCAGGGCACGCGCGGTGTGGCGGCGCGGATCAGCCGCATCCTGTCTTTCGGTGTCACGGCGCGCGTCGAACTCGATGGCCTCAATGGCTCCACCGGTCAGGTCTATGAGGTGGAGATCACCCGCGAGGAAGTCGGCCGTCTCGGGCTGCGCGAAGGCCAGAGCGTGCGTCTGGTGCCGTCGCACCTGCGCGTCTTCGAGCGGGACGGTGCGAACCCGATTGAGGTTCCTGCGCCGAACTGGGAGATCTAAATGAATTTTCAGCAATTGCGCATCATCCACGAGACGGTGCGCCGCAACTTCAATCTGACCGAGGTGGCCAACGCGTTATTCACCTCCCAGTCGGGCGTCTCCAAGCACATCAAGGATCTGGAAGACGAGTTGGGCCTCGAGCTGTTCATCCGCAAGGGCAAGCGTCTGCTCGGCCTTACCGAGCCAGGGCAGGAATTGGTGCATGTGGTCGATCGCATGCTGATGGACGCCCGCAACATCAAGAGCATCGCCGCCCAGTTCAGCGCCCAGGACCACGGTCAGCTCACCATCGCCACCACCCACACCCAGGCCCGCTATGCGTTACCCCAGGTGGTGACGCGTTTCAAGCAGGCCTTTCCGAAAGTCCATCTGGTGTTGCACCAGGCCAGCCCGACCGAGATTGCCACCATGCTCCAGGACGGCCGCGCCGACATCGGTATCGCCACCGAAACCCTCGCGGCGGTGCCGGACTTCGTCTCGTTCAACTTTTACGGCTGGCACCATTCGGTGATCGTCCCGGCCGGCCATCCGCTTGAGTCGGTCGAGCCGCTGACCCTGGAAGCCATCGCCGAGCACCCGGTCATCACCTATCACGAAGGCTTTACCGGGCGGGCGAAGATCGATGAGACCTTTGCCGCGGCCAAGCTTTCGCCCGATATCGTCATGTCGGCCCTCGACGCCGATGTGATCAAGGCCTATGTGGAGCTTGGCCTTGGCATCGGCATCGTCGCCTCCATGGCCTACGATCCGGCCCGCGACCAAGCGCTGCGCATGCTGCCGAGCAGCCATTTGTTCGGCGAAAACGTGAGCCGCATCGCGGTGCGCAAAGGCCATTTCCTGCGCGGCTTCGCCTACCGCTTCATCGAACTCTGTTCGCCGGCCCTGACCGAAACCGTCGTCCGCTCGGCCCTGCGGCCCGAAGCGGAATTGGAGGCCGCGTACTGATTGGTCGGATCGCTGGCGCGAGGCCGCGTCAGCGCATCTCGAACAACTCCTGGTGAAAGTCGTCGGGGGACATGCCTCGTTTGACAAAACCCTCGCGTAGCGCCTGCCCGAAGCCCGCCGGTCCGCAGAACCACAAGTCGGCGGACTTCCACTCGGGAACGACCGCGCAGATCCGCTCGACGGTGAGCCGTCCGTCGACATCGGCGACCAGCACGTGCAGCCGGACTCCGGCTTCGTTCGCGCGTCGCCTGAGCTTGCCGATGAACTCCGCATCCGGGGCGCTGGTACTGTAGAAGAGATCGATGTCCTTGCCGTCCGGTGCCTTGGTCAGCGCCTGCATGCGAGCGACGAAGGGCGTGATGCCGATGCCGCCGGCCACCCAGATCTGGCGCTTGGCGTCGCCGCCGAACGAGAAGCGGCCGTAAGGGCCTTCGACAACCGCCATGTCGCCCACTTTCAGCGCTGTCGGCAGGGTGTCGGTGTAATCGCCGAGCCCTTTGATCAGGAAGAACATCTTGCCGTCGCCGCGCCACGCCGACGAAATCGTGAATGGGTGGGGCCCTTCGTCCCGGTTGAAGGTGACAAAGGCAAACTGACCGGCGTCATGTCCGGACCAGCGGTCCTTCAGCGTCAGGGCAACTTTCAACACCCGGTTGTCGGTGTGATGAACAAGTTCGTCGATCACGCCCACCGCGCGACGGCGGTATCCCACCTTGCGGAGGAGCGAGACGCAGGCTGCCAGAGAGCCGCCCGTCATCAATACCCCCATGAGCGGCCCGATAGGCTCGCTCCAATAGCCAAATTTCATCAGCACGACCGAGTGGAAGGCGAGGCACAGATAGAGGATCGCCAGCAAGCGGTGGGTTCTGAAAAAATGGCGGTAGGGAAAGCGTTTGATCAGCGCCAGCGCGATCAGCACCACGGCCAAGTAAAACGCCCATTCGCCGATCTGCTCCGCCAAGCCCCGCTGATTGCGGAAAAACCGGAATATCGCCACCGTTTCCTCCACCGCCGGTTTGCGTGCGGGCTTGGTCAGCCAGCCCCAGCCGACCAACCATCTTGGAATCTGAGCCCAGCCCCAGTGGATGATGGACACGACCAGCGCCGTGATGCCCAGCCACTTGTGGAGCCGGTAGGCCTTGTCCAGTCCGCCGAAGAAGGACTCGATGGCAACCGGCCGAATCGCCAGCATGATCCCGGCACTCATCGCGCCCATCGCTACGATGCCGGTGAGGTTCATCATCGAGGCGCGCAAGGCAAAGAACTGGTAGGGGTCCGACAGCACCGTATCCGCCGCCAGCCACAGCAGCGCGAGCATCGTAAAGAGGGCGACGTAAGTCAGCTTGATGTTTTTCATGATTGAAAATCACTGCGAGCGGAAGTGGATTCCGCAGGTCGTTCCAGCTTCGCATTGGATCAGGATTTCGGGGCGGACGAGATGACCGCAGACAAAGAACCTGCATTTGGCGAGACGGAAGTCTTTACAAATATCGCCGCGCACAGGCTGTCGTTCGAGGGAGAATGAAGCGCAGCGTCGGGACCGTCGCGCATTCGGAAATAGGTGATTTCCGGTCGTGATGGCGCGATTGGGATGCAGGCATCGTGTCGCGCGGGCGGAAGCTTCGGCCAGAGAATAGGACCAATTCCGCGGCTATTGCGGGCGCGATCAA
This sequence comes from uncultured Zoogloea sp., assembly GCA_937871125.1. GTDB lineage: Bacteria > Pseudomonadota > Gammaproteobacteria > Burkholderiales > Rhodocyclaceae > Zoogloea. The sequence goes on from CALMXT010000321.1 coordinate 3,267, forward strand.
TATTTTTATTTCCGTTAAAACAGGCTGCAAATCCGGTCGGAATCGATCTGGATGAAGGATGAAATGTCCGCGCCAATTTCAAGAGGATTTTATAAATGAACGCCATTCCCGTCGAAAGTATCAGCTTCAAGGATATCGATATCGGCTATGAGCCTTTTGCCGCAGCCATTCGTTCGATCGGGTTCGACTGGAAAATGGGAATGTCGGAAGATATTCAAGCCTATTTCGTGACGCCTGGCGGCAGCCCTCAACGCTTCTTTACGCTCCCCGCAAGCAGCACAGGCCCGGACGGGGAGGCGCTCAGCGAATACGCCGTGGTTTCTGCGATCTGGTCGGGCGTGGGCGAAAGTGTCGCGGTAATCAAAAAGCAGCGGCCCGGAAAATTGATCAAAGCCCGCCAGATGCGGCTTGACGGCAATAAACTGACATTCGAAGTATCGTAGCCGAGCGCCGGTTGCTCAATTGTCCTTGCCGCTTATTTTCTGGCAGACATAGACGGACAAAAAGCCTTTGCAGTCTTTTTCGACGATCTTGAGGCCGCTGCGGGCAATCATTTCTTCAAGTATCCAATCGAAGGTGGAAAACTCGCTCTTGATGTGCGCTATGGTCTGCAGGGCGACTTCGTCGCCGGCATGGGCGCGGATTTCGCTGACGACGGTTTCGAAAAATGCATCGTAGTCGTCGATTGTCGATGGAAATACGACATCGCGCAGATACAGGCGGCCATCGGGGCGGAGGCTGCTGGCGATAGCGGTGAGGGCTCTCGACTTCCAGAAATCCGGCAGGTGATGCAAGGCCAATTGGGTCACCACACCGTCGACGGGTTGGCTGGGCCGAAAACCGGACAGGAACCCGCCTGCCTCGAATGTCACATTCGTGATGCCGCGCCGGGCCGCTTTGTGACTGGCGTATTCCAGCATGGCAGGAGAGATGTCACTGGCGTAAACGTGGCGTGCGCTGGCAGCGAGGGCAAGGGCACATTCTCCGGTTCCGGTGCCGATTTCCCAGACGAGGGCATGATCCGGAAGTGACAGTGCTCTTTGAATGTCCTGGGCCTCCGCGCCGACATTGCGCAGTTTTTGCATTCGCTGATCGTAAAGGCCGACCTCCTTTTGGTCGCGATAGTCGGTGCCGACCTGAATCGTTTCGTCGTATTGCCA
>CALMXT010000322.1 GCA_937871125.1 uncultured Zoogloea sp.
GCCACCGGCATCCCGGCGCGCTTCCTGGTGGCCCAGGCGGCCCTCGAAACCGGCTGGGGCAAGTACGAACTCAAAAACGCCGACGGCAGCGCCAGCCACAACCTTTTCAACATCAAGGCCGGCAAGAGCTGGAACGGCGCTACGGTGAACACCTCCACCACCGAGTACGCCGGCGGCACGGCGACCCGCGAGAATGCCCGCTTCCGCGCCTATGGCTCCTACGCGGAATCCTTCCGCGACTACGCCCGGCTGATCGGCAGCAACCCGCGCTACGCCGCGGTCGTCGGCCAGAGCGACGCCACCGCCTTTGCCCGCGGCCTGCAGTCGGCCGGCTACGCCACCGATCCGCTATACGCCGACAAGCTCGCCCGCATCATCAACGGAAACACCCTGCGGACCGCCCTCGCCGGCAGCATCCCGCCGACCGCCTGAATTCCGCCGGGGCGCCGGCCCGGTCGCCCCGGTTGTCTGTTGGTACGGCTGGCAGAGTTCTTGCATGAAGGGCTGCAGACACCCCGGAACCAAGGACGCGGATCATGGGCAGCAGCCTCTTCAACATCGGACTTACCGGCCTCAACGCCGCCCAGGCGGGGCTGGTCACCACCAGCCACAACATCGCCAACGCCGGCACCGCCGGTTACAGTCGCCAGAGCACCGTCCAGAGCACCAACCCGGCGATGTTCACCGGTTCCGGCTTCTTCGGTGAAGGTACCCGCGTCGATACCGTCAAGCGCGCCTACAACGCCTTTCTGAACAATCAGGTGTTGTCGGCCGACACCAAGTTCAACGAGTACGACACCTACAGCACCGAGATCAGCCAGATCGACAACATGCTGGCCGACACCACGGTGGGCCTTTCGCCGGCGCTGCAGTCCTTTTTCAGCGGCGTGCAGGAAGTCGCCGCCAACCCGTCGAGCATCCCGGCCCGGCAGTCGATGATTTCCACGGCCCAGGGGCTTGCGTCGCGCCTGAACAATCTGTCCCAGCGCCTCGACGACGTGCGCTCCGGGATCGAAACCCAGATCTCCGACACCGTCAGCACCATCAGCACCTACGCGAAGGATATCGCCGACATCAACAACAAGATCATGATCGCTCAGCAGGCCGGCTCGGCCCAGCCTGCCAACGATCTGCTCGACCAGCGCGATCAGCTCGTCCAGGAACTCAACAAGCTGGTGCGCGTATCCACCAACGTCGATAGCGATGGCGCCATGTCGGTTTTTATCGGCACCGGTCAGCCGCTGGTGGTCGGCTCCAACCCGACCACCCTCAAGGCGCTGCCGTCCACCGCCGATCCCAGCCGCGTGGACGCCAACATCATCACGCAGAATGGCGGCACCATCGCGATCCCGGAAAGCCTGCTCGGCGGCGGTAAGCTCGGCGGGTTGCTGTCCATGCGCTCGGGGGCCCTCGATGCGGCGCAGAACCAGCTCGGCCTCATCGCCGTCGGCATCAGCACCGCCGTGAATGCCCAGAACGCTCTCGGGCAGGATCTGAACGGCAATCTGGGGGGCGATGTCTTTACCCGCCCGTCGGTTGGCGTCACCCGCTACACCAACGCCTCGACGGCTTTCCCGACGGTGGATTACAGCGATGTCTCCAAGCTCACCGGCGACGACTACAAGCTCACCTTCACCGACACCGTCGGCAGCTACACCCTCACTCGCGTGTCGGACGGCACCGCGGTGACGGCCGCGAACGTGGGCCTGTCGATCACGCCGGCGGCGGCTTCGTCCGTCGGCGACAGCTTTCTGATCCAGCCGACCCGCTACGCCGCGGGCAATTTCGGCGTCACCCTCAGCGACACCCGCATGATTGCCGCGGCCGCGCCGATCACGGCGGCGGTTTCCAAGGGCAACCTCGGATCGGCCAGCATCACGGCGCCGGTGGTTTCGAGCACCGCCGATCTGGCAAGTTTCGGCACCGCCGCCGCGCCGCTCAAGCTGACCTACGCGGCCGGCAGCCTCACGGGTTTTCCGGCCTCGCTGCCGGTGACCTACACGCCGCTCAACGGCAGCCCGATCGCCCTGGCCGCCCCGGTCGCTTCCGTGCCTTACACCAGCGGCATGACGATCTCGGTCGGTGGGGTGTCCTTCTCCATGTCCGGCGCCGTTCAGGATAACGACAGCTTCACCGTCGGCCCCAACACCGGGGGCGTGTCGGACAGCCGCAACGCGGTGCTCCTCGGCAAGCTGCAAACCACCAAGGCGCTGCTCTCGGCCAACGGCCAGCCGTCGGCCACCTACCAGTCGGTGTATTCCCAACTGGTCAGCACGATCGGCAACAAGGCGCGGGAGGTGAGCGTGAACCGCGACGCGCAGCAAAGCCTCGTGGATCAGGCCACCTCCGCCCAACAATCGGTGGCGGGCGTCAATCTCGATGAAGAAGCGGCCAATCTGATCCGTTATCAACAGGCGTACCAGGCGGCGGGCAAGGTCATGAGCATCGCCTCCAAGCTGTTCGAGCAAGTGCTGTCTCTCGGCCAATAACCTGAAGGAACCGTCATGCGTGTCACAACCGGCATGATTTTCAACTCCGGCGTCGCATCGATGCAGAAGCAGAACACCCGTTTGCTGGATACCCAGCAGCAGGTGGCCGCCAGTCAGCGGGTGCTGCGCCCGTCGGACGATCCAGTGGCGTCGGCGCGGGCGCTCGAAGTCACCCAGTCGCAGGGGGTGAATGCGCTCTATGCCACCAACCAGGGCTATGCCAACGACGCCCTCAAGCTGGCGGACAGCAAGCTCGGCGCGGCCAACGACATTCTCACCTACGTGCGCACCCGGGCCGTCGAGTCGGGCAACGGCGGCTACAACAAGAGCGATCAGGCCGCCATCGCGTCGGATCTGTCCCAGCAGTTCGACGCCCTTCAAAGCGTCGCCAACAGCCAGGATGCCACCGGGGATTACCTCTTTGCCGGTTTCCGCAGCAATGCCCAGCCTTTCACCGGCGGGCTGGCCGGCGGCGTCACCTACCAGGGCGATCAGGGCACCCGCACGCTGCAGATTTCGGCGTCGCGCAATCTGCCGATCGCCAGCTCCGGCGACGAAATCTTCAACAACATCCACGCCGCCAACGGCTCCGCTTTCGCCCTCAGCGCCGCCGCCAATACCGGCACCGGGCTGGTTTCGGGGATGACGCTGTCCGGCTACAACAACCACAACTACGAAGTCCAGGTCAGCAGTGCCACGCCGCCGGCGTCAGGGGTGGTCTACACCGCTTTCGACACCACGGCAGGCGGGCCGGGCGTGGTGCTGACGCCGGGTTTGTCGGCAACCGGCGACACCGCGCTGTCGTTTGGCGGCATCAGCCTGAATATCAGCGGCTTGCCGGCGGCGGGCGACAAATTCACGGTGTCGACGACGGCCAGCACCTTCGATGTGCTCGGCAACTTCGTCAAAGCCTTGAATTCCGGTGTGGCCACCGCGACCACTTTCGGCAGCGCCCAGGCCATCGCCGGAATGGATGCCGCCCAGGATAGCGTTTCCCGTGTCCGGACCGTCGTCGGTTCGAACATGGTCGAAGTCGAGACCGAGCAGAACATCAACAGCAGTCTCGATGTGCAATACACCGACACCCTGTCGCGTCTGCAGGGCTCGGATGCGAACAGCCTGGTCAAGATCATCAGCGATCTGACCCAGCAGAAAACCTACCTTGAAGCCGCGCAGCAGAGCTTCATGAAAGTGTCGAACCTGTCGCTTTTCAATTACCTGAACTGACCCCATGAAAACCAGCCTGCGCACCGCCGCCGGCGGTCTCGTCATCCTGCTCGCCGGCTGCGGCACCGCGCCCACGCAAGACATGGTTCTGCTGCCTGCCGCGGCCGTGGTGGCGTCCAACGCCGGCTATCTCAAGCTGCCTATCGTTGCCGGGGCGGTGGCCTTTTATGTCGTCATGGACCCCTTCGCGCCCAACTGGACGATAGAAGAATCCGCCCAGGCGGACGACCGTTACCTGATCGCGCTGCGTCACAAGGCGGTGCACAGCGGAGGCGGCGGCGAAGCGCTGCAGGTCTTCAAGCGGCGTGCCGCTCAGCTCGCCGGCAAGCCCGGCTTCGGCGCTTACGAAGTGGTGTCTTGGCAGCAGGGTATCGAAAGCGGCCGGCCCTTCGCCCAGCGCGTGGCCTTTGGGGAAGTGCGCTTGCTGCGCGTTCCCGTGCCGGTGGCGGCCCGCTGAAGTTGCGGCTGCGCCGTGTCGGTTGGCATTGCCCGATCCGACGTTCCCCGCGCAATCTCGGTCGGCTTTGTCACAACCGCGGGAGCTTCGACGCGGGAAAGTTGCGCCGAGGCACCTTGAGGCTTATTGGCTGAAACGGTAGTCGTCCGCCCGGTGCAGCTTCCATTCGCC
>CALMXT010000323.1 GCA_937871125.1 uncultured Zoogloea sp.
GACAGTGCAGCCCCTGTGACCGCCGAGACAAAGCCCACAACGAACCCATCACCCGAAACCTCCGGCACCGCAGCCAATCCCGCCGCTGAAGCCGCTGCCCAGCGGCAACAACGTCCTTCGATACTGTCCCGAATTCTCAGGAAACTCCTCAATGCGGTCTGAACGCGCCCGCCATAACAAAATCATCTTCTCGGGAACCGTTGGCGCGGGAAAAAGTACCGCGATCAATGCGCTCAGCGACATCCCGCCGGTCAGCACCGAAGCGGTAGCCAGCGACGACACTGCCAAGCTCAAGAAGACCACCACCGTCGCGATGGATTACGGCGTCCTCAACCTGCCCGACGGCGAAAAGGTCATGCTCTACGGAACGCCCGGTCAAGAGCGCTTCAGCTTCATGTGGGACATCCTGTCGGAAGGCGGGATCGGACTTGTGCTCCTGATCAACAATGCCAATCCCGACCCCCTCGCCGATCTGAAGATCTACCTCGACGCCTTCAAGGATTTCATCTCCAAAACCGCCGTCACCATCGGCGTCACCCATATGGATCGGGCCGAGAGCCCCGGACTCGACGCCTATCGCACCCGACTTGCCGAACTCGGCCATTCGTCCATACCGGCCATCTTCCGCGTCGATGCCCGCAGCCGGGACGACGTCGCGATGCTGGTCAAGGCACTTCTCTACACCCTGAACCCCGGACTGATCGATGCTTGAGATTACTCCCGGCACCTACCTTTCGGTAACGCCCTACGGAGCTTGGCGCGCAGTGGCCCGCGCCGACGAAAGCCCCGAGCGACGCATCCTGCTGGCCGTGCTCCATGAAAGCGTCAGCCCACTGCTGAGCCTCGATCTGGTCCAAAGCTGGACTGGCGAGCAAGACCCCGAAACCGCCCTCGAAGCACTGCTCCACCTCCAGGAAAGTGCCTGCCTCGAAGCCTGGTCCCAGCCTCGTACCGCCCCGATCGGAACCCTCGAATCGACCCTGCCAAAGCTCCTTGCAACCCTTAGCGACAGCGGGCAGGCGGTGCTCGCCGACAACATGGGTTTTTGCCTCGCAATGGCCGGCTACCCCGGAGAAACCGGCGAAGCCCTGGCCGCCGTCGGCGCCGACATCCTCTCCGTAGCCGAACGCCAATCCGCCGCCCTCGCCAAGCTGGGCGACCACCTTCTCGACGGCTGGGGCAACGTCGACGCCGCCGGCATCAGCGGCCTGAGCTTCTGGCCGATGCACATCGGGCGCACCCGCCTCGCCCTGACGGTGAGCGGTCGCCCGCGCTTCAACAACCAGGCTTTCGCCGAGCTGGTCTGGGCACTCTACGTGCGCTACGGCGCAATCTAAGGCTCGCCCTGCTTCAGCGCTGGCTGCGCATCTCGCGCAACTGCTCGGCCAGCAACACCCGAACCTCCCTCAGACGGGAATCCACCGCCGACTGCTCGAAGAAATCCCCATCGCCGGCCGACTGGGCAAACGTCAATTGCTCGACGGCGGCCGCGTAATTGCCGCGAATCGTATACAACTCGGCCAGAGAACGATGCTGTGCCAGCCGCTTGCCGAGCGCAGCCTCGGCCCGCGCGCGCAATTCCCAGAGCGTCGCGCTGTCCGGAGTCGTCTGCACTTCGGCCTTGACGGCCGTCAGCGCCTCGGCCGGACGCCCGGCATCGATCAGCGCCTCCAGCTCCCCGTAGAGCAGGCGACGGGATTGCGGGAAACGCCCCCGCGCCTCGCGAAACACCTGCGCCGCCCCCGCCGGATCCCCGTGAGCCAGACGCAGGTCGCCCTCCAGCCCGGCGACCATGGCCGACGTTTCGTGCCGTTTGCGCACTTCGACCATCTCCCGGTCGGCATCGGCCAGCCGGCGCACACTCAGATAAGCGCGGACAAGCCCATACTGCGCAGCCAGTGCCGGATGCGGAGCCCGTGCCGCGGCTTCGAACTCCCCGATCACCTCCTTGGTGGCCGCGGCTCCGACCTTCAGCTTGGCCCGCACCAGAGAAAAATCGAGAGAATCCGGCACTTGCTTGTAGGGCATCTGCGCAACCCGACCCTCCATCTCGGTGATCCGGTCGCCCGTCAGCGGGTGGGTGCGCATATAGGCCGGCGCGTTGTTCTCATAGAGCCGCGCGTTCTTCTGCAGACGCTCGAAGAAACTCACCATGCCGCGCACGTCGAAGCCAGCGGCCGCCAGATTCTGCACGCCGAGGCGGTCCGCCTCGTTCTCGAAATCGCGCGAATACGCCAACTGCGAACTCAGCCCCGCCGCCTGTCCGGTCATGATCGCCGCCTGAGTCACCTGGGCGCTCGACTTGGCCGCCAGTACCGCCACCAACAACGAAGCCAGCATCAGCATGCCGGTCTGGCTCTGCTTGCCGACCATGCGCGCGATATGCCGCTGGGTGACGTGGGCGATTTCGTGGGACAGCACCCCAGCCAGCTCCGACTCGCTCTGAGCGGCGAGGATCAGGCCGGTATGCACACCGATGTTGCCGCCCGGCATCGCGAACGCGTTGAGCGTCGGGTCGCTGACGCCAAAGAACTGGAATGGCAGACCGGCTCCTGCGCCGGCAGCCACCAGGCGGTCGCCAAGGCGGTTGAGATAATCCTCCACCTCCACGTCGCCGAGATAGGCTGGATCGCGCCAGCGAATCTCGCGCATGATCTGGGCGCCGAGGCGCTGCTCGGCCAGCGGAGACAGATCGGTGGAAGCGTTGTCGCCCAGTTCTGGCAGATTCTGGGCGAAGCCGCGCGGCACCATGGCCACGCACAGCAGGGCGGCGATCAGACGTTTTTTCACGGTGCTATGATAGCCGACCCGTCAAAACAGTTCCCCAAGCCATGAGCGACGCCCTCACCCATTTCGACGCCCAAGGCCAAGCCCATATGGTGGACGTTTCCGCCAAGTCCGAAACCCGCCGGATTGCCCGTGCCGAAGGCAGGATCGTCATGGAACCGGCCACGCTGGTCAAAATCGTCGCCGGAAACAGCAAAAAAGGCGACGTGATCGGCATCGCCCGCATCGCCGCCATCCAGGGCGCCAAGCGGACCGCCGACCTCATTCCCCTGTGTCACCCGATTCCCCTCACCCGCGTCACCGCCGACTTCGCCATCGAAGGCGACAACACGATCCGCTGCACCGTCACCGCCGAAACCGTCGGCCGCACCGGCGTCGAGATGGAAGCGCTCACCGCCGTACAGGTCGGCCTGCTCACCATCTACGACATGTGCAAGGCGGTCGACCGGGGCATGCGCATGGACGGCATCCGTCTGCTCGAAAAAGAAGGCGGCAAGTCGGGGCACTGGAAGGCGGCGGAATGATGCAAAAAGGCCGCCGCGATTTCCTTCAGGCCTTCGGCAATGCCACGCTGGTGGCCGGAGTCCTTGGCGCGGGCCTGCTGAAGCCCGGCTCTGCCCGTGCGGTGGAATTCAACCGGGCCGCCTTCGACGCCAAAACCGCCGCCGACGCCCTCCGCCTGATCGGCGCGGCAGGCGCCGAAGCCAGTCGCGACATCCTGCTCAAGGTGCCGGAAGTCGCCGAAAACGGCGCAGCAGTGCCCATCGAAGTCGTCAGCCAGATTCCCGGCACCACCCGTCTGTCGGTGCTGGTGGACAAAAACCCCTTTCCCCTCGCCCTCCAGTTCAACTTCGCGGCCGGTGCCACACCCCGCTTCCAGGCCAAGCTGAAGATGGCCGAGACTTCCCGCCTGCGCATCGTCGCCAGCGCGGCCGGCCGTCACTACACGATTTTCCGCGATGTGCGGGTAACCGTCGGCGGCTGCGGGGAATAAGCACAAGGAAACCCCGCCCATGCCCGATCCAATCAAGCTCCGCGCCACCGTCAAGGGCAACGAGGGCGAAGTCCGTGTGCTGATGCCCCACCCGATGGAATCCGGCCTGCGCCACGACCCGTCCGGCCAACTCATCCCGGCCCACTACATCGTCTCCGTCGTACTCAGCCTCAACGGCCGACCGGTCATCGAAGGCGCCCTCGGCACCGCCGTATCCGCCAATCCACTGTTCGCCTTCCAACTCGAAGGCGTCAAGGCCGGCGACCGGCTGGCGGTAAGCTGGGTTGACAACAAAGGCCAGCGCGGCAGCGCCGAGGGCGTGTTCTCCGCCGCCTGACCCGATCCGACATTCCCCTAAATGTAACGGCCCCGTGCGAGACAGCGCCGCACCAACGGGACTAGAATGCCTCGCGCCCAAAACCCGAAAAGTCCGTCGGGAGCCTGTCCCACGACAACCGACGGCAAGCCCATGAGCCACGAAATCGAACTCAAGCTGACCCTCCCGCAAAAAGCGTTGCCGGCCCTGCGCCGTCATCCGCTGATCGCCGAAGCCCCGCGCGACGGCCATAGTTGCACCCTCGAGAACACCTATTTCGACACCCCCGAGCTCGAACTGCGCGAGCGACGCATGGCCGTTCGCACCCGCAAAGCCGGCAACCGCTGGCTGCAGACGGTCAAATGCGCCGCCGAATCCATTGCGGGTCTGTCCTCCCGCCCCGAGTGGGAACAGGCCTACGCCAACGGCAGCTTCGACTTCTCGGCCATCGACCGGGACGACGTGCGTACCCGCCTCGAGAACCTGCAGCCCCGGCTGGTGCCCGTCTTTACCACGCGCTTCAAGCGTGAAACCTGCATCCTCACGCCGCGCGAGGGCGTCAAGATCCTGGCCATGATCGACAACGGCATCATCGAGGCCGGCGATCGCAGCCGCCCGCTATGCGAACTTGAACTCGAACTCGTCGAAGGCGATCCGGGCGAGCTCTACGCCATCGCCCTGCAACTCGCCGAAACCCTGCCCCTCACGCCCGAAAACGTCAGCAAGGCCGAGCGCGGCTACCGTCTCTACTCCAACCACGCCCTGCGCCCGGCCAAGGCCCGGCCATCGCGGCTCGCGCCCGAACAATCGCCCGTCGACGCCTTCCGGATCATCGGCTTCGATTGTCTGGCGCTGTGGCAGACCAACGAAGCCGGCGCCCGCGAGAGCGACGATCCGGAGTTCATCCATCAGCTCCGTGTCGCCCTGCGACGCCTTCGCTCGGCGCTGCGCCTGTTCAGCCCGGCGCTGCCCCAGGCCTTCGTCGAACGCTGGTCGCAGGGCTTGAAGGACGCCGCCGACGGTCTCGGCGCCGCCCGCGACCTCGACGTGATGCTCGCCGAAGTGTTGAGCCCGGTGTCCGAATCGGGCCTCGCCGACGAGGCCACCCAGCGCCTCATCGCCATGGCCGTCGATCGTCGCGACCGGGAGAAGTCGGCCGCCCGCGAACAACTCCTCGCCGCCAGCCACGGACGTCAGATGCTGGCCCTCGCCACCGAACTCCACGCCCTGGAGAGCGATGCGCTGGTGAAATCCGCCAACCTCACCACCTTCGCCCGGCTGCAGCTCACCCAGCTCCGAAAGCGGGCACGCCGGCGCTACGCGTCCGCCGCCGACCTGCACCCCGAAAAGCTCCACGAGCTCCGCGTCTCCCTCAAACGCCTGCGCTACGGCATCGAGTTCCTGCTTCCGCTGCTGCCTGAAAAAGCCACCGTCCGATTCGCCAACGAGATTGCCGAAATCCAGGAAACCCTCGGCTACATCAACGACGAAGCCGTCGCCCGCAGCCGCCTCAAGGCCTGGGCCGGCAAGGATCCGGAACTGCGTAGCGGCGCCGCCTTCGTCGCCGGATGGCATGCGCCGAAGATCGCCCGCCTGCGCAAAGGGGTATTGCCCGCGCTGGAGCCGATCCTGTGGGGTAAGACGCCGTGGCGCAGATGATGGATTCATCATCCGGTAACGTGAGCGCTGCAGAGTCCTGCCCTCATTCAAAAAACAAGGAGACAAGCGCAATGGACCTGCTGCTGTGGCGTCACGCCGAAGCCGTGGACGGCCTGCCCGACAGCACCCGCGAACTCACCGAGCGCGGCATCCGCCAAGCCCATAAGGTGGCCGCGTGGCTCGAGAGCCGCCGCCCCAAGAAGCTCCGCGTGCTGGTCAGCCCGACGGTGCGTACCCGTCAAACTGCCAGCGCCTTCACCAAGGACTTCGAAATCGTCCCCGCCCTCGGCCCCGGCAACGACATCTCCGGCATCCTGGGCGCCTGTGGCTGGCCCGACGGCGGCGGCTCCGTGTTGGTCGTCGGCCATCAACCGGAACTCGGACGTCTTGCCTCCCTGCTGCTGTCCGGCCATGAAGCCGACTGGACGATCAAAAAGGGCGCATTGTGGTGGTTCTCCAACCGGGTTCGGGGAGACGAGACGCAAACCGTGCTGCGCGCCGTCATGCCGGCCGATCTGGTTTGATCCCCGCTCGATGTAGAGCAGCCACATCAAGAGCGGTTTCAAAATGCCAACGAACCCCCGGTTTTCCGGGGGTTTTGCTTTTCAGGGCGGATCGTCACTCGCGTCGGCACGTCGCTTATCCGCCTGCCGATGAGCGGACCCGTTGAAGGATTCGTGCCCGACACCGCGGCCGGCAAAGCGGCGATGCTGCAATCTGGCTCAAGGCCGGGCATCCGCCCGATTGCCGATCGGACGCGGCCCGAATGAGCAGTGGCGCCGACATCCCATCCCGATCGCGAACCGGGGAAAACCGGCCGGCTGGAGCAGACCGAAAAAATAAAAACCCAAAGACCCCGACGGGCGGAGGCTTTGGGTTTTTATCAGCATAAGGCGGCCCCGAAGGCCGCCTTATCTGGTTCTCTGCAGCGAGCGAAGCCCACTCAGAAGCAGAGAGAGAGGCGCTTAAGCGTTGACTGCATCCTTCAGCTTGGAGCCGGCGGAGAACTTGGGCTGCTTGGACGCCGCGATCTGGATCTCGGCACCGGTCTGCGGGTTGCGGCCGACGCGGGCAGCACGCTCACCCACGGAGAAAGTGCCGAAACCTACCAGAGTCACGCTCTCCCCCTTGCCGAGCGCTTCGGTGATGATTTCCATGACGCCGTCCACTGCACGGCCAGCATCGGCTTTGGTCAGACCACTCTTGCCAGCCAGCGCATCGATCAATTCAGTCTTATTCATAGCTCTTTGTGTGTAATGAAAGAAATGGGTGGATACAGAGAAGCCGCAACAGGTGACGCCTGGTGCCTGTTGCCTGCTGCGCACCACACCACCCGCAGGCCGATAGCTTACCTCGCTCTTTTCCGGCTGTGGCACGAATCTCTACGTTTTCCGTCGATTTCAGCGACGCTGCAGTGCAATAACGCCAACTTCAAGCTGTTGCCAGCTCTCGCAGGCGTTCGAGCGCCTCATCGATGCGGTCGACCGCCAGCACGCGCATGCCCGGAATATCGTGTTTCGGCGCGTTGGCCTTGGGCACCAGTGCCAGTGTGAAACCGAGCTTGGCCGACTCCTTGAGACGCTCCTGGCCGCGGGGCGCCGGACGGATTTCACCGGCCAGTCCCACTTCGCCGAACACCACCAGTTCGCGCGGCAACGGACGGTTGGTGAGCGAAGAGACAATCGCCAACAGCACCGCAAGGTCGGCGGCCGGCTCGGCAATCTTCACGCCGCCGACCGCATTCACGAACACGTCCTGATCGAAACACACCACGCCGGCATGCCGGTGCAACACGGCCAGCAACATCGCCAGCCGGTTCTGCTCCAGGCCCACGGAGAGGCGGCGCGGACTCGGACTATGGGCGCTATCGACCAGCGCCTGGATTTCGACCAGCAGCGGCCGTGTCCCTTCCTGGGTCACCAGCACGCATGAGCCGGATACCAGTTGACCGTGTTGGGAGAGGAAAATCGCCGACGGGTTGCTGACGCCCTTGAGGCCCCGGTCGGTCATGGCGAACACGCCCAACTCGTTCACCGCCCCGAAACGGTTCTTGAAGGCACGCACCAGGCGGAAGCTGGAATGGGTGTCGCCCTCGAAATAGAGCACCGTATCGACGATGTGTTCGAGCACCCGCGGGCCGGCCAGCGCACCGTCCTTGGTCACGTGGCCGACCAGGATCAGCGTCGTGCCGCCCTGCTTGGCAAAGCGCGTGAGTTGGGCCGCACATTCGCGCACCTGGGCCACCGAACCCGGTGCCGAGCCCAGGGTTTCGGAATAGACGGTCTGGATCGAATCGATGACCGCAACGTCGGGGCGCAACTCGCGCAGCGTGCCGAGAATACGTTCGAGATTGATTTCGGGCAGCAACTGCAGGCCCTGCGCGTCGAGCTGCAGACGTGCGGCGCGCAATGCCACCTGCTCGGCGGATTCCTCGCCGCTCACATACAGCGCCTTGAGGCGGCCGGAGAGCAGCGCCAGCGCCTGGAGCAACAGGGTGGACTTGCCGATGCCCGGATCGCCGCCGATCAGCACGACGCCGCCCGGCACCAGCCCGCCGCCGAGCACCCGATCGAATTCCTCGATGCCGGTGGGCACCCGCGCCGATTCGCGGGGCTGGATGTCGGCCAGGGTTTGGAGGCGGCCGGTATCGCCGGCCAGCGCGTTGAAGCGCTTGGAAACCGGCAGCTCCGGCTCGACCACCGATTCGACCAGCGTGTTCCAGGCGTGGCAATGGGGACACTGGCCCTGCCAGCGCGGCGACTTGCCGCCGCATTCGGTGCACACGTGCACCGTCTTGACTTTCGCCATCAGGCCGTCGCTCCGCGCACATCGACCGGCACGCGGGCGGCAAGGGCGCAGAACAACTCGTAGCTGATGGTGCCGGCCGCGCTGGCGACTTCGTCGGCGGCAAGGCCTTCGCCCCACAGGGTGACCGCCGAGCCGACGCCGGCGTCCGGCAGATGGGTGAGATCGCAAGCCAGCATGTCCATCGACACCCGGCCGAGAACACGGGTACGCCGCCCGTCCACCAGGATGGGCGTACCGGTGGGCGCGTGACGCGGATAGCCATCGGCATAGCCGCAGGCCACCACGCCGACCCGGGTCGGACCGCTGGCTTCGAAAGTACCGCCGTAGCCGACCCGCTCGCCGGCAACGATATCCTGCACGCCGATGATTTCACTGGTCAGGGTCATCACCGGACGCAGGCCGATGGCCTCGGCGCTCAGCATGTCGGGCATCGGAGAACTGCCGTAGAGCATGATCCCCGGCCGCACGATCTGCCCGGTCGCCTCGGGAAAGCGCAGCAAGGCCGCCGAGTTGGCGAGACTGACCGGCAGATCGAGCCCGGCGGTCATTTTCTTGAAGCGGGCCAGTTGGGCGCCGACGCCGACCTCGTCGTCGGCGCGCGCAAAGTGCGTCATGACGGTAATGCCGCGCACGCACGGCAAGGCGCGCAGTTGCGCCAGCGCGGCCGGAAGGCTGTCGGCAGTGAATCCGAGCCGGTTCATGCCGGAATTGACCTTGAGCAGCACGTCGATGGGGGCGGCGAGCGTGGCCCGTTCGAGCATCGCCAGCTGGGCCTCGGAGTGGATTGCGGGCATCAGGCGCAGGGCGGCGATTTCAGCCAGATCGGCCGGCTCGAAGAAGCCTTCGAGAAGAGCGACCGGCTGGGCAAGACCGGCGGCGCGCACGGCGCGGGCTTCGGCCAGATCGAGCAGCGCGAAACCGTCGGCGACTTCGCCGAGGGCCTGGAGCGCCCGGTCGAGGCCGTGGCCGTAGGCATTGGCCTTGACCACGGCGAAGGCCTTGGCGTGGCCGGCCCGGTTTTTGGCGAGAAGATAGTTGTGACGCAGAGCCTCGAGATCGATCGAGGCGCGAATAGGACGGGGCATGGTACGGGTTTCAGTATCTTTCAGACGACAGACGCGCGATTTCCTCGGCTACGAAATCGGCAAAGGTGCTCACCAGACGCGAGCGGAATTTGTCTTTCAACAGGATGACTTCCAGCGGTGTAAAGAGCGGCGGATCGAGGGGAACACAGACCAGCTTCCCGGCCTCCACCTCGGTGCTGATGGCCGCACGGGAGGCAATCGCAATCCCCAAGCCCTTGGCCGCCAGATGTTTGACGGAGGAGAGACTGCCGAGTTCGGCGGTCACGTTGAGGTCATCGTAAGGAATGCCGGCATCGGCAAAAAACTGATCCACCAGATCGCGAATTCCGTTGCCGGGTTCCCGGTGCAGCAGCGGATAGGACGCCAGTTGCTCGGCATTCACGGACTTTTCGCCGGCCAGCGGATGGCCAGGCGCAACGATCAGGTGCAATTCGTCCTGCCCCGCGCGAAAGCGGTCGAGGGTGGGCTGGTCGGTCACGATCTCGATCAGGCCCACGTCGAGGGTGCGGTCCATGATGCGGCCTTCGATCAGATGCGAATTGCCCACCGACACCCGCGGCACGACCAGCGGATAACGACGTTTGAACCCTTCGAGCAGACAGGGCAGCCAATACCCGGCAATGGTGGTGCTGGTGCCCAGATGGAGCACGCCGGAGAGTTCGTCGGTGAGCTCGGCAACCCGCGATTCGAGTTCGTCGCTCAACCCGAGAATGCGCTCGGCGTAGGCCATCACCACGTCGCCGGCCGGGGTGAGGGTCACCCGACCATGCCCCCGGTCGAACAGACGCGTGTTGTACTGCTCTTCCAGTTGCTTGATCTGGAAGGTCACCGCCGGTTGGGTCATGAACAGCGCTTCGGCGGCGCGGGTGAAGGATCCATGTCGGGCTACGGCGTGGAAAACCTGAAGACGACGATCGGCCATGGTTCATAAATCCGTTTTATGCGTACCGCTATTGGATCACAACATTGATCCGGTCGCCAGAAGGGTGAGAGGCCTTCGTGGTATAAAGCCGCCACCGTCAATCTCACCGAGCCTCCGTCTCCCAGCGATGCCCTTCGGTTTCTACATGATAATGGCGGCGCAGTTTTTCTCTGCGCTGGCCGACAACGCCTTGTTGATCGCCTCCATCTATGTGCTCCGGGAGATGCAGTCCCCCCAGGAATACGAGCCGCTTCTCAAGCTTTTTTTCACCCTTTCCTACGTTCTTCTGGCGGCCTTCGTCGGAGCCTTTGCCGATTCGATGCCCAAGTGGCGGGTGATGCTGATCAGCAACGGCATCAAGATTGTCGGCTGTTCGCTGATGTTCTTCGGCGTACATCCGCTGGCGGCCTACGCAGTCGTCGGGCTGGGCGCGGCGGCCTACTCGCCGGCCAAATACGGCATCCTCACCGAATACCTGCCGCCTCGCCTGCTGGTTGTTGCCAATGGCTGGATCGAGGGGCTGACGGTCGGTGCGATCATCCTCGGCACCCTCGTCGGCGGCATGCTGATCAAACCCACCATTGCGCACGCGCTGCTGGGTTTCGATCTGCCGTTGATCGATACCGGCGTCGACACCGTGCCCGAAATGGCGCTCTGCGTGGTCGGCCTGTTCTACATCGCGGCCGCGCTGTTCAACCTCAAGGTGCCGGACACCGGGGTCGATCACAAGGTGCTCAAGACCAACCCGATCTACCTGCTCCACGACTTCAACCACTGCATGCGGCTGCTGTGGCGCGACAAACTGGGCCAGATCTCGCTGGCCACCACCACGCTGTTCTGGGGCGCCGGCGCCACCCTGCAGTTCATCGTGATCAAATGGGCCGAACATGCCCTGCACCTCGATCTCTCCAAGGCGTCGATGCTGCAGGGCGTGGTGGCCATCGGAGTGGCCATCGGCGCGGTGATGGCGGCGAAAATGGTGACGATGAAGGCTTCGGTGAGGGTGATTCCCCTCGGCATTGCCATGGGCATCATCGTGAACGTGATGATCTTCGTCACCGACATGAATGTGGCGATGGCGCTGATGGTGCTGATCGGTGCGCTATCCGGCTTCTTCGTCGTGCCGATGAACGCCCTTTTGCAGCACCGCGGCCACATCCTGATGGGCGCCGGCCACTCCATCGCCGTGCAGAACTTCAACGAGAACCTGTCGATCCTGATCATGACCGGGCTTTACGCCCTGTTGATCCACTCCGATTTCTCGATCAACACGGTGGTCATCGCTTTCGGGCTCTTCGTTGCCGGCGCCATGTACATGGTCAAACGCCGTCACGAAGCCAACCAGCGGGATTTCGACTCCGTCGCCACTCTCGAAGACAGCCACCACTGAACGTCGGCGGGGCGCTCCGCCCCGCTGCCCCTGCACCGCGCAATCCCGTTATTCCGTGCCGTCGAGCAGCCGATGGGCGTCGGCATGGCGATACATGTCGAGCACACTGGCGAGGCCGGTCTTCTGGCGGATCGTGGTCTGGTAGTTGGCCACCGTCTTGGTGCTGAGGAACAAACGCGCGGCGATCTCCTCCACCGTCCGCCCGGCGGCCAGCAGCCGGAAAATCGCGAACTCCCGCGGCGTCAGGGACAGATGCGCGGCCTCTTGTGCACCGGCCGCGCGGGCCGAAGCCACGTCCGGCGAAAGCGGTTGTTCACCGCGGGCGGCCCGGCGCACGGCATCGATCAACGCGTCGGGTTCGCTGCTCTTGGTGAGATAGCCGTCCGCCCCGGCCCGCAAGGCCTGATCGACCATCGCCGGGCTGTCGTGCATCGAGAACACCAACACGCGCAAACCCGGCCGACGGGCTTTGACGCGGGCCAGGGTTTCCAGCCCGCCACGGCCCGGCATCGACAGGTCGAGCACCAGCACATCGGCGTCGTGACTGGCGAACCACGCACAGGCGGCGTCGCTGTCGGCAAAATCGGCCACCACTTCCATGTCGTCTTCCAGTTCCAGCAGGCGCCGATAGCCGGTGCGCACCACCGCGTGGTCGTCGGCCAGTACAACGCGCAGTCTGCCGCTCATCGCCTGCCCTCCATGTCCAGCGGCAGGCGGGCGGCAAAGCCGGGCCCGACACCGCCTACGTCCCAGAACAGCACCGCCGGATCGTCGTCGGCAACGCGGACGGATACCCTCACCGGGCCGGCAACGGGTTTGCGGGCGAGCAGCTTGAGGGCATCGTGGGTCATGTGGCAAAGGCTGTGACTGAGGTCGCGGGGCAGAACGAGGTCGGCCGGGCTCACCTCGAGTCGGTAGTCGCCGGACAGACCGGACGCATCCTGCCAGCTTTTCACGATGTCGTGCAGCAGCGGCTGCAAGGCGCCGACATCCTGCAACGGGTCCAGTTCGCGGCGCAGGGCACGCAGGCCGTCGCCGATCTCCGCGCCCTGGATCTCCACGTCCCGCGCTGCCGCGTGCAGATCGGACCGGTCGGCGGTCAGGCGCAGCAGAAAGGCGCTGTTGGCACGCAGCGCGGTGAGCGTCTGACCGAGCTGCTCGTGCAGTTCGGCCGCGTCGAGCCCCGTCGTGTCCATGTCCGGTTCCGCCTTACAGGCTGTAGCGCAGGCCGATCCAGAAGCTGCGCGGCGCACCCGGCGCATAGAAGGTGGAGCCGACCAGCGGATACTCGCCGCCCGTCGCCGGGAAGGGACGCGCCACGAAGCCGCCGCTCGACGAAAACGCTGTCGAACCGAGCTGGGCGGCGGTGGCGTACTGGCGGTCGAACAGGTTGTTGATCTGCCCGAATAGCTGCACGCCGCGACTCACCTCGTAACGGGCGCCGAGATTCATCACCGCATAACCGCCTGAGCGGCCGGAGCCCAGATAGTAGGTGCCGTCGGCCCGATGCTGGTTGTTCTCGTTGCCGCGGGCGAAGGCGCCGGAGACGGCGACGAGATCGGCGCCCAGCGACAGTGCCGGGGTGAGCCGATAGTCGGCCGCGGCCTTGAACATCTGGCGCGGAATCAGCGGAATGCGGTCGCCGGGGCGGATCGCGATGCTGCCTTCGAGGCCCGGTCCGGCGCTGTTGCTGCTGTTGCCGGCGCCGCCGACGCTCTCGGCCGAACGATAGGTGGCGTCGATGAAGGTGTAGTTCACGGCGAGACTGAGCGCACCGATGGCGGTGCTGGCACCGGCCTCGACGCCCTGCCGGCGGGTCTGGCCGAAATTCTTGAAGTAGCCATAGCCGAGCTGGTCGTCGGCAACGAACAGGATGTCGTTGTGGTTTTCGGCGCGGAACAGGCCGAGGTTCCAACGGGTCGCCCCGCTCGCCTGGCCGCGCACGCCCACGTCCCAGGTCTTGGTCACCACCTGCTTGAGCGGCGGATCGCCCGCCATCGCGTTGGGCAGCTTGCAGGGATTGTCGGGATTGGCGCAGCCCAGCTCGATGGACGTCGGCGTGCGGCTGCCTTCGCTGTAGCCGGCGTAGGCGCTCCAGACGCGGGACGGCGTATAGGTGAGGCCGACGGCCGGATTGAAACGGCTGAAGCGGTGGTTGCCGTCCAGGGAATCGGGGCCACCGCCGGGATTGAGCTTGTCCCGGTTGGTCACCGCGCTGCGGTTGTAGCGGCCGGAAACGGTTGCATGCCAGCGCTCGGTGATCGACAGGGTGTCGGTGGCGAAGAGACTCCAGGTACGCGTATGGCCGCCGAGGCTGACCCGTGAATCGAGGGCCGATTCTCCTGCGCCGGCATTCTGCGATCCGTCCGCCCAGGCATCCACCGGCGTCACGCTGCGGTCGGCGTTGAGGTAGCCATACTGGCCGGATTGCTCGAAGCGAATGTTGCTCTGATCGTAACCGGCCCCGGCGATGAAGAGGTTCCGGCGCCCCAGGATGTCGCCCGAAGTGGAGGCCTGGGCCGAGAGACCGAAGTTCTCCTGGGCGCTGCGCGTGCGGTTGATCAGACCCGAACACTTCTCGTTGGGCTCGTCGCCCAGCAGCGCGTTGGCAAGGCAGCGCCAATAGGGAAAAGGCGTGTTGGCGGCGTTCGCGCCGCTGCTCGGAAAACCGCTGTAGCCCGCCGCGGCCAGTGCGGCCCGTTCCGCGGCGGTCGGCTGGTAAACCGACTGGTCGAGCGCAGCTTCGTTCACGTCGCCGTTGGTGGTCGCGGTGTCGATCTTGCGGTAGTACACATTGCCCGACAGCAACAGCGTGTCGGACAGGCTGTGTTTTCCGGTCAGGTTCATGAACAGCGAGCGGTTCTTGGTGATGTCCGGCTGGGTATAGACGCTGCCGTAGTCCTGAGCGAGCAGGCGGCTTTCCTGCAGGCCGTTGCCGTGGAGGGTGTTGTCGGCGTAGGCGAGGGTCAGATCGAGATCGCTGCGGGCATCCTGCCAGCCGATCTTGCTGAAGGCCTGGCGAACGTCCGTCGCCGAATTGGTGCGCCAGCCGTTGTCGCGGAAGAGGTTGCCGGCAAAGAACCACTCCAGCCCTTTGTCGTTGAAACCGCCGTGCTCGAATTCCAGCGTCCGGCGCCCGTTCGAGCCGCCCGTCACCTGTACCGCCGTACCGGGAAAACTGCGTCCTTCCTTGGTCTGGATCGCCAGCGCGCCGCCGAGGGTGTTGAGACCGAACAAGGGATTGGAGCCGGGCATCAGATTCATCGAGGCGATGGCCGCCTTGGGAATCAGATCCCAACTCACCACGTCGCCGAAGGGCTGATTGATGCGCACCCCGTCCATATACACCGACAGGCCTTGAGGCGTGCCGAGCAGCGGCGAGGCCGTGTAGCCCCGGTAGTTCACGTCCATCTGAAAGGGATTGCCCTGCACTTCGTTGACATGCACGCCGCCCAGCCGCCGGTTCATGAACGCGGAGACATCCGACGCACCGCTTTCATCGATCTCCCGCGCCGTCACCGACTGCACCGGCGCCGCGATCTGGCCGAGGGGCAGTTCCAGACCCGGCAGGGGCGTCTGACCGATCACCGTGACGGCCGGGGCGACCGTCGTCGCACCTTCGTCGGCGGCCTGGGCCGAAAGCGCGAAGGCGGCGCCAAGGGCCACGGTCAACGGGTGCAGGGGAGGAAGCGGGCGGGTGCGGCGAAACATGATTCAAGTCTCCGTTATGATGCGTTTTTGCGCAGGCTACGCAATCCGCCCTGCCGACACCACGGGAGAAATTCCCGACCTGCAACGGGCGCACCGGATTAGCCCTCGCCCGGACCGCCCGGTATCATCGCTCTCCTCACCCACCCTGCCCGTCCGACCGGACGAAATCGCATGCGCGCCATCATCGAACCCACCGCCACCGACCTTCACTGCCACCTCGACGGCGCCCCCGGCGAACTGCGCCTCGACCGCATCGACGCCCTGCCCCGCCTGCAAGCCTGGACCGTGCGCTGCCGCGAAGCGTCGCGGAACAACAACGATGCCGCGCTCCTCGCCGTCGGCCGCGAACTCTTCGCCTGGCTCGACACCCCGGCCTGGATCAGCACCTGGGCGCGTGGCGACGGCCCGCAGCGCCTTGAAATCCGCGCGGCCAATCCGGACGAAGCGCTGGCCGCCGCCCTCCTCGCCTGCCCGTGGGAACTCCTCGCCGACAAGGACGGCTTCATTGCAGCCGATCCGGCCCGCCCCTTCAGCATCGTCCGGGTGCGCGGCGAAGCCTCGGCCGAAGACATCGAAGCGGCCGCCGACGCCGTCACCCGGCGTGGATTTGCCGAAACCCTGCTCGCCGAAGGCCGGCTCGAAGAAGCGCTGACCATCCTTACCGACGAAGTGCTGGCAGTCTTCGAGCGGCTCGACGACACCCGCGAAAAGGCCATCACCCAGGGCCGCATCGCCGAAGTACTGGTCGCCCTGGGCCGCCTCGACGAGGCCATGAGCCTGCACGTCGAACGCCTGCCGGCGGTGACGGCGCTGGGCGACCAGGAAGGCCTGGCGCACATCCGCTTCTCGATGGCCAACATCCGCCTCGCCCGCGGAGAACACGAAAGCGGCAAGCTTCAGGAAATCTACGAAGAACTCGCCGAAGCCTTCCAGATCAGTTGCCAGCTGGGCCAGCCGGATGCCATCGGCGGCATCGGTCTGCTGCTCGCGCAGGTGCTGGCGATGGGCGGCCTGCGCGACGAAGCCTTCGAAACGCTGAACATTGTCGAAGATGCCTTCACCGCCCTGCGCGACCTCGACGGCGTCGAGCACGTGCGCGAATTGCGCGAAGCCATCGGACGCTGAGGCGCTGCCCGCAAGCGCCACCGCCAACCCGCCCGGGTCCTGGCGGCGCTTGCGCGGAGACGCCTTCGGGCGGAAATGAAGCGCTACGCCGCCGGATCAAGCCTTCGCTTCGGACGCGGCTTCCGCTTCCACCCCGACCGAGCGCTCGCCGGCCCAGATCGACACCCGATTGCGGCCGTTCTGCTTGGATTGATACAGCGCTTGGTCGGCCTGGTCGATGAGTTCGGCCGGGTCCTTGGCGCCGAGCTTGATCGACGCAACGCCGAAGCTGGAGGTGATGCGGATGCCGGGAATGTCGCGCACGGCGGCACCGGCATGGTTCTCGATGGCGCTGCGCAGGCGCTCGGCCACGTCGAAGGCCTGCTTCACGGTCGAATTGGGCAGCATGATGCAGAACTCCTCGCCACCGTAGCGGCACAGCATGTCCACTTCCCGCAGGTCGGTGCCGAGGCACTTGGCCACCGACTTGATGACCTGATCGCCCACCGCGTGGCCGTAGCGGTCGTTGAATAACTTGAAGTGGTCGATGTCGCTCATGATGCAGCAGACTTCCGCACCCTCCTCCTTCAGCTTGGCGTAGAGCGGATCGGCGGCGCCGAAGAAGGCGCGGCGGTTGAGGCAGCCGGTCATCGGATCGCGGGTGGCAAGGCGATGCAGTTCCTCGTTCTGGCGGCGGATTTCCTCTTTCGAAGCCTCCAGATCCACCAGGGTGCCGAGCAACTGGTCGTTGATGCGGTGCAAGACCGTGACGTCCGAAAAATTGACCAGACACCCGCGCAGCCGCCCGTGACCGTCGAGAATGGGCGAACAGCCGACAATGGCGCGGAGCGGCTCGTCTTCGCCGGGACGGGCGATTTCCAGGGTTTCGTCGCCGACGTTGCTGCGCGACTCCATCGCGCGCACCCACGGGTAGGGATTTTCCGGCGAGGCATGGAATCCTTCCACCAGCCAGCTCAGTTCAACCACCGGGCGGCCGGTCATGTCGTCGTGGGCGGCTGGGTGGAAGTTGCGGAAAGTCTTGTTGGCCAGCACCACCCGCCCTTGCTTGTCGAGGATCATCACCCCTTCGGCCAGGGTGTCGAAGGCTGTACGCACCCGTTCGGGAATCGCCTTGGCCGGATCGAGATATTCGAGCACCCGGCGCAGGTAGAGGTAAAAAGCAATGAAGCTGCCGATGGAGATCGCCACCAGCGCCACCAGGGTGGGATAGCGCAGCCACTCGGTGAAGGTCTCGGGCAGCACGGGACGAAAAGCAAGCTGCAACTCGCCCCATTCCCTGCCGTTGGCGAGCACCGGCACCCGTACCTGGGTGAGCGTCGAGGAGCCGTCCTCCGGCGGCTGCCAGAAACGCCCGTGTTCGCCAGCCTGGGCGATGATGTTGGCGCCGTCCTGACGAACGGCCACCGAACGCAGCTCATTATTGCGTTCGAGCACCGCGCGGAGGGTGCTCTGCAAGGTCGCCACATCGCCCGTCTGCAATAGTGCGGTGGCCTGTACCGCCAGGCTTTCGCTGATCTGCTGGCGAATTTGGCGAGCCGTGTCGGAGCGGTCGGGAATCAGTCCGAAGACCATGTCCGCCCCCATCAGCAGGGACATCAGCAAGGCCACCAGACCAAGGGCGATGCGTGCAACCGGATTGAGCGTAAACCAGTGAAAACTCACGGGGCGAACCTTTCGTCGGTATCGAATACATCGGCGGCGCCGGCTTCATCCCGCTCCATCTCGTCGTCCACCTCGCCGCCCCAGTCCTCATCGTCCTGCGGTCCGAGCACCGGCAGCGGATCGAAAGTCCGCCACGCCGGCGCGGCCATCAGGAGGCTCGCCACCAACCCGCCGGCCCGGGTTGCCCACCAGACGGCACCCACCGACAGCGCAACGCCCGACAACTCGACAGCCCGCATCACCACATGAACATCTGCATAGGCGCCGTCGGCCAGGGGCGGAATCTTGGGCTTTTCGGCGGACGCCAGACGTGTGGCGGCCGAACCTGCTGCCTTCCCGGAATCCTGCCCGGAAAGCATGAAGGTCATCAGCGGCCCTTCCGCACCGGCGCCGAGGGTCAGCGTGATCGGCGCGCGGTCGAGGCGGAGCAGCGCGCTGTCGACACGGAAATGACGCACCCGTGCTTCGCTGGCCGAGTGGTCGATGGGCATCGCTGACGGCGTTTCCACGACACCACCGACGGTTGCAGGACGAGGCTCGGCCGCCACGTCCATCGGCGGCAAGGCCGTCGCGGGCGCCGGTGCCGGCTTGACTGTGGCGACCTCGGGCGGCGGTGTAACGGGCGTCGTCACCGCGGGCGGCACCACAGGGGGAATCCACGGCGCCACGAAGGGCGGCTCCACCGGCAGCGGGCCCATGCTGGACGGCCCGAAGAAGACGCTCGCGGTAAACGCGCCTCCGCTCGCCTGACCGTCGTTGGCCCGCAATACGACAACCGGCAGTGCGCCAGTGCCCTGATAAACGAAAACCACCTTGCCCGCGGCAAGATCGGCGTAATCGAACTGGCCGATCGCAACACCGGGCGCACCGCGAAGCTCGAAATGACCGTTCTCGACCTTATCGATCAGGAAGCGGATTGCGCTCGCGTCCGAATCCACGTCGGTCACCGCAATGGCATCGGCGCCCAGACTCGTGGCTCCATCCTGGACGGCTTCGAAACCGGCCCGCGTCATAACCGGCGCATCGTTGACCGGAGTGACGTCGATGGTGAGGCTATGGGTGCCCACCTCGGTATCGACGCCGCCGTCCAAGGTGCCGCCGTCGTCCCGCACCCGGAAGCCCAACACGGCATAGGCCGCACCGTTGTCGTCGGCAGCCGGCGAGAAGACCAGCCGGCCGGCCGCGATGTCGCTCGCCGAAATCCACTGCCCATCGACTACCGACACACCACCCAGCAGGAATGCGCCCTTCGCCGGCGTGCCGACGATCTGCACCGCCGCCAGCCCGTTGCCCGGAGAGTCCATCCCGTCAATGAAACCGAAATCGGCCAGCGTGAAGACATGCGCGCCATCTTCGGCCACCGCGATATGCCCGTCGCTCCCTTGCGGCATCTCGTTGCGATTGCTCACCGAAATGGCGAGCGTCTGCGTACCGACGAGCGTGCCGTCGGAGACGCGGACGAGCAATTCATAAACGTTGTCCCGATTGGCGTCGAGCGG
>CALMXT010000324.1 GCA_937871125.1 uncultured Zoogloea sp.
ACGGACGCCAGCAACAACGCGGCAAAAGTGGTCAGGGATTGCATGGCGGGCGAATCGACGGCGAAGGAAGCGGAAGTCTCTCACAAAGCGCAGTCGCAATCAGGCCGGGAAGAATCTCGAAACAATCGGGCTCGGCACGCCAAAATTTTTCGACGAATTTGTCAGATTTATTTACACATACCGCGGCGCATCCCCATTGACGCGGGATTTTGGCTTATCGAAGGGCAAAAATCCCGCGTTTACACCAACAACATCAAATCTGGCACAAAGTGTGCGTTAAACATCGTGTATCACCGAAATTAGCAATATTCCCACCTGGCATCCGGAGAGACAAAATGAAAACGCGTAATAACAAGACTTTGATCGCCTTCGCCATTTCCTCGGCATTTTTTACAGCTACGGCAGGCGCAGCGCCTGTCGACCTCACTGGCGGACTCTATATGACCTACGGAGACGCCAATTCCTACTCGCTGCCCATCAACGGCCTCGAGGTGATGGCGGGCCCAGGGCAGATCGACGTCTACACCAAGCTCGGACTGCAAAGTCAGCTGTCCAACAGCACGCCCGGCATGGACGACGCGTTCGACACGCCCAGCGCAAACAACATCAGCGGCTTCCGCACCCGCCTCTCCGCCGATCCCGGTGGCGTCGACCCGCTCAATACCTGGGACCGCGCCGGCTGGTGGGACACCACCCTGAGCGCCCTCAACACCAAGATCGACCTGGTTAACAACTCGCTGGTGTTCTTCTTCGCCAACAACGAAACCGGCGGTCAGGACGGCAACCCCAATCTCGCCGCCTGGGGTCGGGTGGAACTGACCGATGGCACCGGCACGGTGATCGCCCGCTACGACCTGACCAACCACGGCGCGGCCTACGGGGCTGGCGGCGTGCAGGGAACGGGCGACCCGATGGCCGACGTCACGCCCTACACCTCCACCGGCACCGAGCCCCACGAGTCCGACTTCGTGCAGTCGGGCGGCCTGGTGTGTTCCGACGGCGTCACCATGGTCGACTGTTCGGCCCCGCATACCATCGAATACCAGCACAACCTCGGCGGCGACCGGGCCGCCTACGCAATCATCTTCCCCGAGCTGAACCGGGACATCGCCCAATTGATCGCCGACGGCAAGAATCTGGCCGATTACGCCATGCACGTGGACTACCGCCTCGGCTGTGGCGTCGAAACCAATGCGGACGGCAGCAGCTTCCCGCAGGTACCGGCCGGCAACAACAAGACCGAATGCGATCCCAACTACGCCATCAACGGGGGCAGCGAAAAGGTGTTCATCGGCTCGCTCCAATCCCTGGTCTACATCCCCGAGCCCACTCTCCTGTCGCTGACGGCCCTTGGCCTCCTTGGCGGCGCGCTGTTCCGCCGCCCGCGCAAATCCTGATTTCCGCAGCGCTCACGCGGGCAAAGCCGGGGTCGCCCCCGGCTTTTTTTGTTTATAAGCCCGGATCTTCGCCGCCGCCCGCCAGGGCCGCGTCCACCACGTGACGGGTCAGATGCGGCGCGAAGTACTCGATGAAGGCATACACGTAGCCCCGCAGCCAGGCGTTGCGACGCACGCCGATGCGGGTCGTGCTCGACTCGAAGAGATGAGCGGCATCCAGCATGCCGATATCCTTATCCACCGCCGCGTCGTAGGCCATGCGCGCCAGGATGCCGACCCCCAGCCCCATCCCGACGTAGGTCTTGATGATGTCCGAATCGATGGCCGTAAGCACCACGTTGGGCTTGAGCCCGCGCCCCATGAAGGCCTTGTTGATCTGGTTGCGCCCGGTGAAGGCGAAGTCGTAAGTGATCAGCGGGTAGCGGGCGATCGCCTCCAGCGTCAGCGGCTGGGTGCTCAGGATGGGGTGGCGCACCGGCGCGATGACGCAGCGGTTCCATTGGTAGCAGGGCAGCATCACCAGTTCATGCTCCTCGGCGATGGCCTCGGTGGCGATGGCGATGTCCGCCTCGCCCGACAACACGTATTCGCATACCTGCCGCGGACTACCCTGGTGCAACGACAGACGCACGTTGGGATAGCGGGCCACAAAGGCCCGGATCACCGGCGGCAGCGCATAGCGGGCCTGGGTGTGGGTCGTTGCGATGGAGAGGCTGCCGCTTGCCTCGTTGCTGAACTCGGCGCCAACCTGACGCAGGTTGTCCACGTCCAGCAACATCCGTTCGGCAATCAGCAGCACCTGCCGGCCCGGCGCCGTGATCGCCACCAGGCGCTTTCCATGCCGCACAAAGATCTCGACACCGAGTTCGTCCTCCAGCAGGCGGATCTGCTTCGACACCCCGGGCTGCGACGTAAACAACGCTTCCGCAGCCTCCGAAACGTTCAGGCCGTGGCGCGCCACTTCGAATACATATCGCAGTTGCTGGATGTTCATTGAGAGCCCCTTCGGGGCGGTAAAGAGTGAAGGGTTAAGAGCAAAGGGGTCCGTACTCGAAGTATTTGCACCGACGACCGTCGGCGCACCGGGCCAAAACAAAGACACCTCACACCTAACCCTTCACCCCTCACCGCCACATATAACTTTTTGTTCTTAAAGTTTAACCTGAACCACCTTCTTACCTCTAACCGCTGCGTCTACGATGCGCCGCACAAGACACAGCGCTCACACCATGGACATCGCTTACACCATTGCCGGCTTTTCCGTCGGCGCCATCGTCGGCCTC
>CALMXT010000325.1 GCA_937871125.1 uncultured Zoogloea sp.
GACATCGACTTCGGCGACGTGTCGATCAAGATGCGCAACCTGCTGCGCGAGCAGGGCAAGAAGTCCTTCAACCCCGGCAAGGCCGCGGCGATGGCCTTCCTCACCGCCAAGGATCCGGCCACCATCAAGCTCATCCGCACCGGCATGATCCAGTGGGGCTACAAGGCCCAGCGCCTCGGCCACCGCATCGGCAAGTCGCTGGGTTTGATCCAGGATCAGGTCCAGCACCCGCCGGCAACCCTCGGCAAGCCGGCGATGAAGGCGCAGATCATCCACTTCATCAACAAGCCGATGCCCGGCGGATTGCCCAAGCGCACCTCCCGCGCGCTGCTCGACATCGAGGACGACACCATCGTCCCGGTGATCCGCAACCCGCAACTCAAGCGCGACGAGTCGGACGCGGTGTTCTACTTCCCCGGCTGCGGCTCCGAGCGCCTGTTCAGCCAGGTCGGCCTCGCCACCCAGGCGATGCTCTATCAGGTCGGCACCACCACCGTGCTGCCGCCCGGCTATCTGTGCTGCGGCTACCCGCAAACCGCCGCGGGCGAAGAAGACGCCGGCCAGAAGATCACCACCGACAACCGGGTGCTGTTCCACCGGGTCGCCAACACGCTCAACTATCTCGACATCAAGACGGTGATCGTGTCCTGCGGCACCTGCATGGATCAGCTGCAGAAGTACCAGTTCGAGAAGATCTTCCCCGGCTGCCGGCTGCTCGACATCCACGAGTACCTCATGGAAAAGGGCCTCAAGCTCGACGGCATCACCGGCACCCGCTACATGTACCACGAGCCCTGCCACACCCCGATGAAGGTCCATTCCGGCATCAAGGTGGCCAATGAGCTGATGGGTACGCGGGTCGATCTGTCCGACCGCTGCTGCGGCGAATCCGGCACGCTGGCGGTGGCCCGCCCGGACATCTCGACCCAGGTGCGCTTCCGCAAGCAGGAAGAGATCGAGAAGGGCGCCGAGAAGCTCCGCGGAGCCGACGCGGCCACGCCGGTGAAGATCCTCACCTCCTGCCCGAGCTGCCTGCAAGGCCTGTCCCGCTACAGCGGCGACGCCCACGTCGATGCCGACTACATCGTCGTCGAAATGGCCAAGCACATCCTCGGCGACAACTGGATGGCCGAATACGTAGCCAAGGCCAACAACGGCGGCATCGAACGCGTGCTGCTGTAAGCGCCGATTGCCAAACCACCGAGGCCCGCGCAAGCGGGCCTCGTCGCATCCGGGCTCAGACGCCGCTCAGTACCACGCCACCTTGCCGCTGCTGGTGTCGTAGAGTGCGCCGACGATCCTGATCTTGCCTTCGTCTTCCAGCGTCTTGAGCACCGGGCTCTGGTCGCGGATCTTCTGGACGACCTGCTTCACATTGAGCTCAGTGACTTCATCCACGAAGGCGTGGTTGTGGGAATTGTGTTCGCCCGGCGTCGACGCTGCCGCAACGGCGGGTTTGAACTTGTCGAGCAGGGCGGTGAGATTGCCGAGCTTCACGTCGTCGCAAGCGCCCTTGATCGCCCCGCAACTGGTATGGCCGAGCACCACCACCAGGCGCGAACCGGCCACCTTCGACGCGTATTCGAGACTGCCGAGGATGTCTTCATTCACCGTGTTGCCGGCCACCCGGGCCACGAAGACGTCGCCGAGACCCTGGTCGAAAACCAGTTCGGGCGCAACCCGCGAGTCGATGCAGCCGACCACGCTGGCCAACGGAAACTGGCCCAGCGCCGTGGTGTGCACCTGGGCCTTGAGATTGCGCCGGAGCGGCTTGTTGGCGACAAAGCGGGCATTGCCGGCCTGCAGGATCGCCAGCGCCTTGTCCGGCGTGATCGAGGCCTGGACGGAGCGGGTCAGCGTGGCGCCGACGGTGTAGGGCCGGGGCGTCACCGGACCACCGTGGTCGTCGCCGGCAAAGGCAAGGCCGCTGGCGGCAAGAACGAGCGCAAGCAAGGCGTTCCGCGGCACGCGGCCGGCAGAGTTTCGGTTCATTTTTTTCTCCCTGTGTATTGTTTGGGCGTCGCCGATCCGCAACGCAGTGCAGAGTGTATTGCGATGGCGTCCCGAGCGCCGCACACATGTCATAAATTTGTTCAGGATCAAGCAGATCGGCCGTTCAACGGAATCACGCCCGCCCGCGACCGGAAAACGCTTCGTGCTATCCTGCGACCCCCGTTTTTCCGGTTGTGCATGGCACCGCCGACAGTCATGAACGAAGACCAGATTCCGGCCCCGACACCCGAAACAGCGGATTCCGCCGAGGCGCCCAAGCCGGCCGCCCGCCGCAAGACACCGGCGCGCAGCCCCCGCAAGAAAGCCGCCAGCGCGCCGGTCGACGCCGCCGACGACGAAACCGGCGCAGCGCTGCCGGCCAAGCCGAAGCGCGCGCCGCGAAAGCCCAAGGCCAAGGCCGCCGAAACCGCCCCTGTGCCGCCGACCGCCGATCTCTTCGCGGTCCTCGCTCCGGCCGCCCCGCCGCCAGCCGAACCGGCGCCCACAACCCACGCCGACGGCGAGTCCATCCCTGCCACTCCGGTCGAAGCCAGCGTGACGGCGGACGACGGCGCCGGCACGCTGGCCGTCGCCGAAGAGGCGGCGCCCGCTGCCGTCGACGCCCCGCCGCCAGCCGAAGCCCCGGAACAGCCTGCCGACGAAACGAGCGTCACTGCCGCCGCCGCAGTGCCTGCCGGCCCGCGCCGCAAGCGCAAGCGCCGCCGCGGCAAAGGCGAACGCGGCGCCGACGAAGGCGCGGACGAAGCCGGCGAACAGCTGGAACTCGGCAGCGCACCGGACACCGCCGTTTCCGAGCCGCCCTTCGCGGCAACGCCGGAAGCCGTCGAAGCCCCGATTGCGCCCGTCGAACCGGCCCCAGCCGCCGAACCGGCTCCGCTGCCGCCGCTCACCGTCGTCAGTCTGGGACTGGACCAGCCGCCGA
>CALMXT010000326.1 GCA_937871125.1 uncultured Zoogloea sp.
CCTCCTTCGTGCCCGGTGTTCCAGGCCATCAACAGATCAAGGGCTTCGGGGCCGCGCACCTCGCCGACCAGGATTCGGTCGGGGCGCATGCGGAGGGTGGTTTTCAGCAGCGCCGTCATGTTCACGTCGATGCTGGTGTGGTACTGGACGTAGTTCTCGGCGGCGCACTGGATTTCGCCGGTGTCCTCGATGATGAAAACCCGTTCGGTCGGGTCTTGAAGCACCATCTCGTTGATGATCGCGTTCACCAGCGTGGTCTTGCCCGAGCCGGTGCCGCCGATCACAAGGATGTTCCGGTGCGCGCGCACCGCTGCAATCAATGCCTCGCGCTGCGGCGCGGTCATGATTCCGCGTTCGACGTACTGATCGAGCGTGAAGATGGCGACGGCCTTCTTCCGAATGGCGAAGGTGGGTGCGGGCACAACCGGCGGGAGCTGGCCGGCGAAGCGACTGCCATCAAGGGGCAGCTCGCCTTCCAGGATCGGCTTGGAGCGCGTGACTTCCTTGCCGTGGTAGCCCGCGATGGTTTCGATGATGGCTTGCGCCTGCGCGACGCGCAGCGTGCCGATGCACTTCATCGGCTCGCCCAGGCGTTCGAGCCAGAGCTTGCCGTCCGCGTTGAGCATGATTTCAACGGTCTTGGGATCGTTGAGGGCGGCCAGCAGCTCCGGCCCCATGTCGCGTTCGAGCTTCTTCTTCGCCCGTTCCTTGATGCTGTTGTGTTCTGGTTTCTGGTCGGTCATTCCGTATGCCCTGTATGCCGTTGCGTTTCGCGCATTCTACACAGGTTCATACGATATACCGAACTAATTTCGACCGCAACACCGAAGCGCACAAGGGTGACTTCGGCCGCGACGTTGCATCGCGGATTGCAGGGGCGAAAGAGGCGACAACGCGGCGCATGCTCCGTGCGCCCTCGCGCCGAACCCGTGGCGTTTGCGTTATGGGTTGTCCGGGGGTTGAGCCACCCCGGCGGGCTTTAGCGGCTAAAACTTGGCTGGCTCTTGTGGCTCAGTTCCGCGCCGCTTCCCTTCCCTTCTCACATCCTGGCGTCAACTCCCTCTAAGTTTCTTCCTTGTCGCTTCGCCCCACTTCTTGACGATGAACGCCTGGTGTTCTGGCAGCACGGCCGCCACGCGCTCGAAGCCTGGCGGCAGGCTTCGGGGTGCCTTGCCGCCGGCCAGGGTGTCAAGGGCTTCTTTGTCCAGGTCGGTCGATTCAAGCAGGAGCGGCAGGGGAGTTTCAAGGGCCTGCGCAATGTCCTCCATCACCTTTAGGGAGGGGTTGGCTTTGCCAGTAGTGAGATCGGACAGGAAGGAGATCGAAACCCCCGACCTGTCCGATAGCTCCTTTTTCGTCATGTGCCGCTCATCGAGCAGCCGGAGCACGTTCGTGAAGAAGATGTAGTTGTACAAGGCCCGTATGCCTTCTCGGTGCGGGCGGCAGAAAATTTTAGCCGCTAAAGTTCTTGACCACGGACGCAGGTTTAGCTAAACTGACGACTCCATTAGCGAAAGGAGCATGACGAATGAGCCACAACCTGTTCCAGTTTATCGGTAATCTTACCCGCGATACCGACGTTCGCCATAGCGAAAACAGCGCCCGCGCCGTTTTCGACCTGGCTGTCAATCGCGTGTGGCGCAACGCAGCCGGTGCGAAGCAGGAGCAGACGGACTTCTTCCGCATCAAGTCGTTCGGCGGCCTGGCCGAGAACGCGGGCAAGTACCTGGGCAAAGGCTCCAAGGTGTTCGTCCAGGGCCGCATCGAGCCGACGAAGTACGAGAAGGACGGCAAGACCGAATACGGGTTCGATTTCATCGCCGAGGAAATCGAATACCTGGACACCAAAGCGCCAGGCGGCGGCCAGTAAGGCCAGGCCCGGCCACGGCCGGGCAGTATGCTAGGAGGGAGATTAGATGCAGAACGAGTTCAACGAGCAGGAATACAGGCGCAAGCTCATCGAGGGCGGGCTTAGCGAAGCCGACGCCACCGACCTTGCCGCCCGTACCGCCGCCGCTCGCAGGGACTCGGGCAGCGCCGGCGGGGCCTTCCGCCCCGCCGGTTCCCTCTTCGAGCTGCCGGCCACGGCCGGCGACAACGAGGCGGCTTTGCCGCCGAAGCTACCGACGCCGGCAAGTGCCGCCGTCGAGCGATCCGAGCGCATGGCGCAGGAATCGGCCGAGCTTGCGCGCACGATGGGCCTGCCGCCCGAACCGCGCACCGCCGTGAACAAGATGGCCGAGCAGATCGGCGCGCTGGCCCAGGACAAACGGAGTAGTGCGATGGCGACCAAGAAGCGAACGGCCGGCGGTGAGCTGGCCGAGAAGGTCAGCGAGGCCAAGCAGACGGCCTTGCTCAAGCACACGAAGCAGCAGATCAAGGACATGCAGCTCTCGCTGTTCGACCTGGCTCCCTGGCCGGATCACATGCGGGCACTGCCCAACGACTTCGGGCGGTCGGCGATCTTCACCGTCCGCAACAAGAAGGTGCCGCGCGCCGCGCTGCAAGGCCAGTCGATCTACCACGTCAACAAAGACGTGGAGATCACCTACACCGGGATCGAGCTGCGCGCCGACGACGACGAGCTGGTATTCGCCCAGGTGCTGGAGTACGCGAAGCGCACCGCGCTCGGAGAGCCGGTTTCCTTCACGTTCTACGAGCTTTGCCAGGACTTGGACTGGTCAATCAACGGTCGGTACTACACAAGGGCCGAGGAATGCCTGACGCGGCTCCAGGCGTCGGCCATGCAGTTCTCATCCCAACGCATCGGCCGGCTCGAATCGGTGTCGCTGATCCGGCGCTTCCGCGTCCTGGATCGCGGCAAGCGCACGTCGCGCTGCCAGGTCGAGATCGACGCCGAAATCGTGGTGCTGTTCGCCGGCGACCACTACACGAAATTCGTGTGGGAGAAGTACCGCAAGCTGTCGCCCACCGC
>CALMXT010000327.1 GCA_937871125.1 uncultured Zoogloea sp.
CACCTCCCAGGGGCGGATCTGCTGCTCGACCATGTTGAACCGTGCTTGTTCGAAATTCATTGTGTGACTCCCCGATAAATATTAGCACAGGCTAATATTGATGTTCCGCATGTCTGAATGCCAGCCCAAAAACTTTTTGATTTTAGCGTACTTGGGCTGAGCGCGTTCATCGGCGTCGGCTACTCCGGGGTCGGCGCCCGCCGCACCCGGTACCAGGCGGCATAGAGGGCCGGCACGAAGAGCAGCGTCAGCAGCGTGGCGACGATCAGCCCACCCATGATGGCCACCGCCATCGGCCCGAAGAAAGCGCTGCGGGTCAGCGGAATCATCGCCAGCACCGCCGCCGCCGCAGTCAGCGCGATGGGCCGCAGACGACGCACCGCCGACTCGACGATGGCGTCCCAGATCGACAGCCCCTTCTCCACGTCCTGTTCGATCTGATCCACCAGAATGACCGAGTTGCGCATGATCATGCCGAACAATGCGATGGTGCCGAGCATGGCAACGAAACCGAACGGCTGGTTGAAGAGCAGCAGGAAGAGCACCACGCCGATCAGCCCCAGAGGCGCAGTGAGCACCACCATCACGGTCCGCGAAAAACTGCCGAGCTGGATCATCAGCACCGTGAACACCACCGCCAGGAACAACGGAAAACCGGCATTGACCGAGCTTTGGCCCTTGGCGCTTTCCTCCACCGCGCCGCCGGTCTCGATGCGGTAGCCGGCCGGCAGGCGCGCCCGGATCGGTTCGAGCAGCGGCAAGACCGCGGCAGTGACGGTCGGCGCCTGGATGCTTTTCGTGTAGATCTGCCCCCGCACCGTGATGCTGGGCTCCCGGTTGCGCCGCCACACCAAGCCCTGCTCGAAGGCGTAACCGACGGTGGCGATCTGCGCCAGCGGCACCGATTTGCCGGCTCGGGTCGGGATCGACAGCTCCGCCACGAGGGACAGCCTGTCGCGCTCGAGGGCGTCGCCGCGCAGCACCACGTCGATGGATTCGATGCCTTCACGGTAGCTGGTGGCGACGAGGCCGCGCTGGGACGTATTGAGGAAATTGGCCACATCCTGGGTGGACAGGCCGACGAGACGCGCCTTGTGCTGATCCACCTCGACCCGCAGCACTTTGGATTGCTCGTCCCAGTCGAGCTGCACATCCGAGAGATGCGGATTGGTGCGCATCGCCTCCGCCACCTCGGCGGCATAGCGACGCACCGTCGGGATGTCCGGCCCGGAGACCCGGAACTGCACCGGAAAGCCCACCGGCGGGCCGTTTTCAAGGCGCGTGACGTTGGCGCGCAGATTCGGGAAATCGCGCTCGAACAGCTCGATCATCCGCGCCCGCAAGGCTTCCCGTTCCGGAATGCCCTCGGTCAGGATGACGAACTGCGCAAAGTTGGGCGCCGGCAACTGCTGGTCCAGGGGCAGATAGAAACGCGGGCTGCCGGTGCCCACGTAGGCCACGTAGTTGGCGATGCCTTTCTCCTTGGCGAGAACGGCTTCCAGTTTTTCGGCCTCGGCCTGGGTGGCGCGCAGACTCGAACCCTCCGGCAGACGCAGATCGACCAGCAGTTCAAGCCGCGTGGAGTTGGGGAAGAACTGCTGCTGGACGAGGCCGAAGCCAACCATCGCCGCGGCAAAAATCGCCAGCGTCGTGCCGATCACCAGCCAGCGCCGCGCCACGCAACCGTCCACCAGCCGGCGAAAACGGTTGTAGAAAGGGGTGCGGAAGACCTCGTCCTCATCGCCTTCGAAGTGCGGGTCGCCGAGCCCGATGCGGTCCTTGAGGCGCTCGAGACGCGGAAAGTGCGTGGCGAACCAGCTTGTTTTCTTGGGTGCCCGTGGGTCGGGCAGCAGCACGTAACCCAGATAGGGCACCACAATCACGGCGGCGAGCCAGGATGCCAGCAGCGCGATGGCATTCACCTGGAAGATCGAACGGGTGTACTCCCCCGTCGCCGACTGGGCCGTGGCGATAGGAAGAAAACCGGCCACCGTCACCAAGGTGCCGGCGAGCATCGGCCCGGCCGTGCTGGTGTAGGCGAAGGCCGCAGCCCGGGACCGCTCCCAGCCCTGCTCCATCTTCACCAGCATCATTTCGACGGCGATGATGGCGTCGTCCACCAGCAGACCGAGAGCAAGGATCAGCGCACCCAGCGAAATCTTGTGGAGGCCCACGTCGAACAGCCGCATGCCGAAGAAGGTCACCCCCAGCACCAGCGGGATGGACAGCGCAACCACCAGCCCGGTGCGAAGCCCCAGCGAGAAGAAGCACACCACCAGCACGATGATCACCGCCTCGGCCAGCGAACGAACGAACTCGTCGATCGAGCGTTTGACCGCGTCCGGCTGACTGGCCACCTCGGCCAGCTCCATGCCCACCGGCAGTTGCGCCTGGATGCGCGCCACGGTGGCCTTGAGATCGGCACCGAGGGCGATGATGTCGCCGCCCTTGGTCATCGACACGCCGAGACCCAGCGCATCCTGCCCCTGGAAGCGGAAGCGCGGCGCCGGCGGTTCGACGAAACCGCGGGCGACCGTGGCGATGTCGCCGATCCGCAGCTCGCGCCCGCCGGCACGGACGGTCGTCGCACGAATCGCTTCGACGGTGTCGAAAGCGCCGCTTGGGCGCAGGTAGATGCGTTCGTCCTTCGTCTCGAAATAGCCGCCGGGCACCACCGCATTCTGCTGCGCGAGGGCGCTCGTCACCGTCTGCACGTCGAGGCCCAGGGTCGCCAGCTTGGTGTTGGAAAGCTCGACGTAGATGCGCTGCTCCTGCTCGCCGATCAGGTCGACCTTGGCCACGCTGGGCACGCGCAACAGCTCGGCGCGGATGCGCTCGGTCTCGGCCTTGAGTTGCGCATAGTCGAAACCGTCGCCGGTCAGCGCGTAGATATTGCCGAACACATCCCCGAATTCATCGTTGAAAAAAGGGCCGCGGATGCCGGCGGGCAACGTGCCCTTGATGTCGCCGATCTTCTTGCGCACCTGATAGAACACATCGGGCACATCTTTCACCGGCGTCGAATCCTTGGCGATAAAAAGCACCACCGACTCGCCGGGACGGGAATAGCTGCGAAGGGTGTCCACATAGGGCACTTCCTGGAGCTTTTTCTCGATACGGTCGGTGAGCTGCTCTTCCACTTCCCGCGCCGATGCGCCGGACCATTCGGTGCGCACCACCATCACCTTGAAGGTGAAGGGCGGGTCTTCCGACTGCCCGAGCTTTTCGTAGGACAGCACGCCGACAATGGCCAGCGCAACGATCAAATAGCGCACCAGCGGCTGATGGCGCAGCGCCCATTCGGACAGATTGAAACCCATCGCCTCAGCCTCCCGTTTGCACGCCGACCGGCACCGCGGAGGCCGAAGCCGCCGCAACGCGCAGCTGCGGCTTCAGCAGTTCGCCGGCGACGATCTTGTGCACACCGGCCACGGCGATGGTTTCACCCGGCTTGACGCCACCGGCCAGCAGCACGCCGTCTTCCCGATACTGGCGTACCGTCACCGGCCGCAGCACCGGCCGGACCAGCGCGCCCTCGGTCTGCATCACCCACACCGCGCTGGCGCCTTCATGTTCGAACAGCGCCGTAGCCGGAACCAGCAAGGCGCCGGCGGCAGTGGCGGCGTCGGGCAGGATCACATTGGCGGTCATGCCGAGCTGCACGGCGGGGGTCGCATCGACGATGCTGACCCGCACCGCATAGGTTCGCGTGGCCGTATCGGCACTCGGGGCGATCTCGCGGACGCGCCCGGCGAGCGCCACGTCCGGCTCGGTCCATAGCCGCACCTCGACCTTGCCGGCCTTGCGCAATACGGCGATCCGGCTCTCCGGCACCGCGATCAGCACTTCCCGCTCGCCATCGCGGGCCAGCTTCATGACCACCGCCGAGTCCTTCACCACCTGCCCGACTTCGGCCGCCACGGCCGTGATCACCCCCGCCTGGTCAGCCACGAGACTCGTGTACCCGGCCTGATTTCCGGCCACCGTGGCCTGGGCGCGAGCCTGCTCGACGCGGGCCGCGGCCGATTTGAAACTCGTCTCCTTGGCCTCCAGCACACTCCGGCTGACGAAGTTCTTCGCCACCAGATCGCGGTAGCGCTCCATCTCGGCCTTGGCGAAAACAAACTCGTTCTGCGCCGCCGCCAATTGGGCGCGGGCCGCTTCCGCGTTGAGGCCGGCATCGCTCGGATCGAGCCGCGCAAGCAACTGGCCCGGCTTGACCACCGCGCCCACATCCACCCGCCGTTCGACGATCTTGCCGGCAATCCGGAAAGCCAGATCGGACTCATAACGCGCCCTAACCTCACCGGAGTACAAGGCTCCAGTCGTCACCGGCGCCAGCGCCAGCTTCTGCACCAGCACCGGTCGCGGCGCCTCGGCCACCGGCTCGGGCTTGGAACAGGCAACCAGCAGGGCCGCGGCAAGCACGCCGGCAAAAAGGCTTCGATTCATCGTTGGATTTCCTGCTCGGGCGCGACCAGCAGGCCGCGGAAGATAAAGTCGAAATAGGTGTCGAAATAGTTTTCCGGCATGGGCCGCTTCGCCACGCAACCGGCGATCGAATGCTGCCAGACCGACTGCATCAACAGCGGATAGAACACCAGCTGGCGCATCGTCTCCACACTGCCCGGACGAAACACACCTTGCTCGATGCCCGACTCGATGACGCCGCACAACACGGTGCTCCAGCGTCCGATCACCGCTTCGTTGAAGAACGCGGCCACCTCCGGGAAATTGCCCGCCTCGGCAATCATCAGCTTGCAGGTGCCGCCCAGCAGGGTGGACCCGAAGCGCTCCCACCACTCCATCAGCAGCTCCCGCAGGAGCCGCACGGGATCGTCCTTCAGCGCTGCCACCTTGACCTCGATGGCGTCGATCAGCGGCAGCACCGAATCCTCGATGACCGCGCGGAACAGCGCCTCCTTGCTATCGAAATAGAGGTAGAGCGTGCCTTTGGATACACCGGCCCGCGCGGCGACGTCGTCAAGGCGTGTCGCGGCAAAGCCCTTTTCGACAAACAGCGCCAAGGCCGCCGCCGCCAGTTCGGAGGGCCGTGCTTCCTTGCGCCGTCTATGGCGGGTACTTTCGGTGGACGTCATGGGCTGCAAGCTAACTAACTGACCGGCTAGTTAGTAAGTTATGTATCTTAGGCGCCTCTGTAAAGAAAAATCGCTCTGGGCCGCCCCGAAATCCGTCACGGAGCCCATGTTATTCTTAGTGTAAAATTTATATACGGCGCATATTTCTGACTATTTTGCGCCGACCCATTTTGGTCAAGCTCATGGACAAGCGCAGCGCCCATCGTATTTCGATCATCATTCCCGTCTACGCGGGGGAGCGAACCCTTCCCACTCTGATCGAAGAAATAGCGCCTTTAACAGAAATACAAACCACGCGCGACGGCAACAGCTTCACCGTTTGTGAGGTTTTACTGGTTCACGATTGCGGACCGGACCGCTCCGACACAGCGATCGAAGCCCTCAGCGCTAGATATTCTTTCGTTCTCCCGATTTGGCTTTCCAAAAATTACGGCCAACATGCCGCCACCCTGGCCGGAATGGCCAGCGCCACTGGCGATTGGGTGGTCACCATCGACGAAGACGGGCAGCAGAATCCTGCCGATATCGGCAAGATGCTCGACTGCGCAATCAAGTCATCGCTACAGCTTGTCTATGCACAACCGAGCAATCCCCCACCCCACGGCTGGCTGCGCAATCTATTGAGCCGCAGCGCCAAGGAAGTCAGCACCCGCCTGCTCGGCAACCGGGCAATCGGTCGTTTCAATAGTTTCCGGCTTGTTTCCGGTGAAATTTCCCGAACGCTGGCGGCCTATTGTGGCAATGGCGTCTATCTCGACGTCGGACTATTCTGGATCGTCGGACGCATCGGACACTGCCCTGTTCGTCTGAGAGACGAACAGGGGCGCCCCTCGGGCTATTCCTATTTGAAGCTATTGCGGCACTTCTGGAACCTCGTGCTGACCACCGGCACACGCCCGCTCAGGCTGATAACCATTCTGGGGGCATTCTCAATGCTGCTGGCAATCGGGATCGCCGCGTACGCAATTTACGCAAAATCCACAGGCCAGGTGCCGGTTCGGGGGTGGACCTCACTGGTGATCGTCGTTTCCTTTTTCTCCGGCAGCATCCTGATAGCATTGGGCGTCATCGCCGAATACCTTGCCGTCACAATGGGCATCGTCATGGGTAAGCCGCTCTATGTCGTCAGCAGCAGGCCGACCAGGCCGGCCATCAATCGATGATCATCGCCTGGGTCCTGGGAGGCCGTGGGCTTCTCGGTTCGGCTTTGTGTCGCGCGCTATCCCGCGACGACACCTCGCTATTCACGCCGCCCGAACGCTTCTGCTGGGATCAAGGCCAAAAGCTTTCCTCCCAGATTGCCGAGGCCGTTCAGGCATTTTCATCCCGCGCGGCCTCCGCCGAACGCTGGGAAATCTATTGGGCTGCCGGCATCGGCACTCTGAGCAGCCCTCCGGAAGCCCTCGCACCCGAAACAAACGCCTTCTCCAACTTGCTCCGGCTCATCGAGTCCGACCGACGTCTTAGCGGCATGCCGGGCTCGGTGACACTCGCCAGCTCCGCAGGTGCAATTTATGCCGGCTCGCCCGACGAAATAATTACTGAAAAGACCCCCCCAACGCCGGCCTCCCCCTACGCACACGAGAAACTCCGGCAGGAAGAACTGCTGAATTCGTTTGCCATGGCCCACCAAGGAATATCCGCGTTCATTGCCCGAATTTCCACGCTATATGGCTCAGGGCAATCCACTGGAAAACCCCAAGGGCTTCTGACTCAAATTGCACGCAGTATGGTGCGACACAAGTCGATTGAGATTTATGTTCCTTACGACACGATCCGGGATTACATCGCGGCAGACGATGCCGCCGCTGCCATAGTCGAAACATTGCGTTCGACACGAACTCGACCGCATGTGCTTGTAAAAATAATTGCTTCCGAAAAACCAACGACGATTGCCGAGGTCGTCTCCATTTTCAAAAGGCTGGCCCGAACTGCTCCGCGCATAGTGACAAGCACGAGCCGACTTTCCGGCTACTATTCCCGACGCGTGCAATTTCGATCGACAGTCTTTCCGGAAAAACCCCTGACGCCAAGGCGAAGCCTTTATGTAGGCGTTGCCGAATTGATGGCTGCCGAGCGAATCGCATTCGCACGCAACACCGAAGACCGAAAATAAAATCCACCAAAGGCCGGAAAAGCTCCAAAGTCATAGAAGCACTTTTACCATGCAGCAAACGACCGTCAGCTCGCTTCCGCGCGACAGGGAGAAAAGGCAGTCCCGTCGCGAACTGAAAACACGGGGGTCAGCGGTGACACCGATTGCGGTGAGTGAGCCTCGCCACGGGCGACGATCCTCACCTGACCCGCTCGAGCAACCAGGCCTGACCGCAAAGACAATGAACGTCATCAACGACTCGCTCGCGCAGCCAGGTTTATTGCCCAAAGGCAGCGGAACGCATCCTCCGATAAAGACGAACAAGTGTTTCATCCGCCGCGGGCCTTCGATCGGCGACGGAGATGAGCATCTTTTTCGCGCGCCCAAGCCTAAACTCGATCGCACGAAGGCTCCACCAAGAGGCGCAAGGCGCGCCACGCAAATGCGCTCGTCGATCGGCTTGACCAATTTTCTGCCCCGCAAGGGGAGTTCTGATGAGTTGATGACCGGAGTCCACCCACCGCGCCAGGAGAAAAGCGCTCACAACTGGGAAGACCTGGGCGTTACATG
Organism: uncultured Zoogloea sp.; assembly: GCA_937871125.1. Lineage (GTDB taxonomy): Bacteria > Pseudomonadota > Gammaproteobacteria > Burkholderiales > Rhodocyclaceae > Zoogloea. The sequence goes on from CALMXT010000327.1 coordinate 7,765, forward strand.
GCGACAAAAAAAGAACTTCAAGATGGATAGGAATTGCTTGACTTGGGTGAAAATGTTCAAGAAATCGATTAAACGGGGATTGCCCGACAACAATTCACATAATTTCTCAAATCATTACCATAGGAGCAAGGCGCCTTACCTCTCACCTTGACTCCTTATTTTTCGAACAGGTATTTTATTAGCCGCACCAAGCCGTCGCTTGAAAAGCGATAACATTCTTTCACGCCTCCATGCGCCCATACCACCTCTGCAAGCCATGAATTCATTGAAAAACCCCGAGCCTCCCGGCGACATGTCACCCCCACGCGGCAGTCAAACCATGCGCAAAGCCATTAATCTGGCATCATTTGCTGCGATTGTCGCAATTCTTTTCTTTTGGCAGATCCGAGTATCCCGGCAGATATCATGGACGGCACTCGCCTCGTTTGTGGTTTTTGTATTGATTTGCCTTGCCTACGGAAGGGGGTTTTTGGCGGCAACGGCAAAGCTCGTCAAAAACAGGGCGGGCCTGTCTTTCCAGTTTTTGAGTGGTTTTTTTGTTGCCAACACCCTGCTCTTCTTCGCATCGCTGGTTTCTCCCTTCGGCATGCCGACCAATCTTTCGATATTGGCCCTGGGTGCCCTCGGAATGGCCGCCTTTGGGGCACGACTGAAGCCGGATCTCGATGACTTCGACGCAAGCCTGCCGTCCCTGCTCTGCATTCTGGTCAGCGGGCTTGCAGCCACGCTCTGGAGCACTGACTCCCAGACGCAACCGGTCTTGCAAGGTCAGACCTTCGTCTATCAGACATGGCAAGACTTTTTCTTTCATGTCCGGGAAATAAGCGCTTTCGCAAACGCGAAGGGAGCCGGCACGCTCTATCACTTTCGGATGTCGGACGCTCCGGCACTGCTTTACCACTTTGCCAGCTATCTTTCCGCATCTGCAATTTCTTTTGCGACGAACACACCCGCCGTTCAGATCTATTCGAGCTTTCAGCTTCCCTTTGGCATCTTTCTCACCGGCATCGCGGCTTTTTCACTGATCGCCTCGATCTGGGGTAGCTGGCCCGCGCTCGCGGCGACGGCGGCCGTCGTACTCCTGCCGGACGCTTACCAACAAGGTTTCGCCAACAAATACCTGAGCTATACGTTCATGAGCCAGGTCAACCTCGGATCACTCTACGGCATTGCCTGCGCTGCACTTGCATGGATTTTCATGCTCGAAGGCAGCCGCCGGGGCAAGATCATGGCCGTACTCGTCGGATATGTCTTTCTGGCGATCTGCCTCTTTTACAAGGCCCACCTATTCGTAGCAAATTCCTTTCTTATCCTCATCTATCCATGCATCTTCTTTCCGGGCGTTCGACGCCGCTGGCGGTTTGCCATCGGACTTGCGCTGACCGGAATTTACGTTGGCGCAATCACTTATTCGCAAACCCTTGATCGCGTTCCCATCCTGCGTATGGACGGAAGCGGAATCGGCAGCTATATCGTTCAACAACTCGGCAATTTCGACGAAGGGCATCTCAAGGCCTACTTCACCCAGGTATTTAAGCTTGAGCACCACTCGAAACCCATCGACGCACTCAATGCGGTCGCCTTGCTGTTAATCTCGACATTCGGCCTTTGGTTCCCTGCCGCTCTGTTGGTTCTTGTCGCGGCTAGAAAAAAAATGGATTCGGCGATTCTCGCCTTCCCATTCTTTGTCACGGCCAACTATCTTGTCATGTCCATCGGCCTGGCGATGGACACACGGGGCATTGGAACACCCGACGAACTGCTAAGCCGGCCGCTGGTCTGGGCCTATTTTGTAATAGCGGCCTGGACGGGGGGCGCAATCTACCATCTTGCGATAGGTAATCGCCCACCCAAAGGCTTGCCGGCACAAACCGGGCTGTTCGCACTGCTGTGCCTTGCCATGACCAGCCCATTTGTTTTCTCGAAAGGGCTTCAGACCCTTCCGACGTGGAAAGAAAAGGCCAAGTACGAGCAATTCAATTCCGTTCCCGTATGCCTCGTCAAAGCGGCAGTATTCATACGGGACAACAGCGCACCCTTCGACATCTTTCAGGATTCGGAAAATGACCCACGCTTTGTCGTCACCGCCCTGACGGAACGACAAGTGTTTGCCGGCGACAGCATCTACGCAAAGCCCGAAAAGAAGGTTAAGGAGCGTCTGGATGGCTTGACCGACTTCCGGAACATGCAGGATGTCGATGAAGTACAGCGCTATGCCAAGGTTCACCATATCGCCTGGTACCTGCTATATCCTGAAACACAAGTCGCATGGCCTTCTGCCTTCCTTGAAACGGCCAGCTTCAACTGCGACGGCTACCGGGTTTTCCACTTCGCCAATTGATAAGGCTTTCTGGGTGGCGGATACGCAATCCTCACCCCGATAAATTTGGGTGCCCTGCTTCGCGCAACGCAGGGCGCCCGAAATGATCGAGTAGCGGCCGCGTGCAGTTACCCGGCAATCGCCGGCGACTCATGCGCGCCGCACCGGTCCTCCGCGTCGCAAGGCTCTCCACCCGGATCATCAATCCGCATCCGCCCAAGACGGCCAACGCCATCGGCACTGCGCCCGCAAGTCACCTGGCCGCCCAAAAAGTCCACTTCCTCATGACAGCGTCCGGTGGAGCCGTCTGAGTTATTTCGACTTCACGGCGTAAGCACAAAAGCCGCAAGTCGCAGCAGCCCCCCGCCCATCCTGCCCCTATCACTCTTGCCCACCGACAAGCACGAGCGGGACGCAAACTTTGGCACTCCCTGCGCGCCAGAGACACACTTCGCCACAAATAGAATCGATTGCGAAATAAGTCACATCTTGCAAATTTTGCACATTGACACAAACATTTTTCGTCATTGCGATAATCTTTTCCGATCCACAATCCATCGGACAGGAGCGCCCTCATGCATACCCACCAAAAGCACGAAGCCCGCACGACGCAAGGCCGGCGAGACTTTTTGCGCTCGTCCGTCGGCGCCCTCGCCTTTCTGGCTCTCGGTGACTTCAGCGCCAGCGCAAGAGCGGCCGCGTCGCCGTATAGCCTGCCACCTCTCCCCTACGCGATGGACGCTCTCGATCCCATTCTGTCTGCGAACACCCTCGGCTTTCACTACGGCAAGCACCACAAGGGCTACGTGGACAATCTCAACCGCCTTCTCGCGGGCAATGAACTGGCCGGGCTGCCGCTGGAGAAGATCATCGCCGCCACCGCAGGACAGACGACACCCGCCTCTTTGTCGCTATTCAACAACGCTGCCCAGATCTGGAACCACAACTTTTATTGGCAGAGTTTGCGTCCTCAGGGTGGCGGCGAACCTCCCGCCGAACTGAAGCGACGCATCGAGGCCTCTTTCGGCAGTGTCGCTGCCTGCAAGCAAGAACTGGCCGCCGCCGCGCTCGCCCAGTTCGGCAGCGGTTGGGCCTGGCTGGTATCCGAGGGCGACCGGCTTAAAGTCGTCCGCACCGGCAACGCGGACCAACCTACCTCCCAAGGCCTCAAGCCCCTGCTCACCATCGACGTGTGGGAGCACGCCTACTATCTGGACTATCAGAATCGACGCGCCGACTATGTGAATGCGCTGCTGGACAAGCTGATCAACTGGGAATTCGCCCTGCACAATCTTCACAGCTAACGACACCGTCGAGCATACTGAAATCCAGGCGGCGACCATCCCATCAGCCCCCGCGCAGACACGGACCGGCCCCTGGAGGACAACAATGTCGGACACTCGTTTCACCAAGATCGCGTTTCCCCTCGCCGACGTCTATGGCCTGCTCGAGCCTGGCCCAGTCATCCTCCTGACGACCTGCCACCAGGGCCGATCGAACGTCATGACCTTGTCTTGGCTCACGATGCTCGAATTCGAACCGCCCTTGGTTGGCTGCGTCGTCAGCAACCGCGACCACAGCTTTGCCGCGCTCGAAGCGACCGGCGAATGTGCGATCAACATTCCCACGGCGGAGTTGGCACAGGCGGTGGTCGGCTGCGGCAACACCTCCGGCGCAGATACCGACAAGTTCGCCACCTTCGGCCTCACCCGCCAGCCGGCCAGCCAGATCCAAGCCCCGCTGCTCGCCGAATGTTTCGCCAGCCTCGAATGCCGGGTCGTCGATTCGACCTTGGTACCGCGCTATGGATTTTTCGTGCTTGAAGTACTCGAAGCGTGGCGCGACCCCGCCCTGGAAGATCACCCGACCCTGCACCATCGGGGCCACGGCGCCTTCATGCTGGCCGGCGAAACGATCCATCTCCCGTCGAAGATGAAATAGACCGTTCGGATACGCCCGCGGCGGCCGCGTAAGGCCTGGCGCAAGTGGCCCCACACCCACCCAGCGCACCGCCGGCCACGGGCTCGAAGCACTGCGTGCCGCTCCAGACGCTCAGGCGACCGGACGCATCCACCTCCAGCCGATCGAGGCGCGCCCCGTCGGGAGCCGGCCAATGGCCGAGCAGGCGGCCACTGAAGCCATCGTGTACATCCAGCCCGTTGTCGGCCAGCACCCACACCCGGCGCTTCGAGGACTGCAGATGCAGCGCCAGGATCGGGCTTCGCTCGTGGCGGTACAAAGTCGCCAACGGCGTCACCGCCCGACTGACGTCGATCACCTGCACCGCGCGCCCGCCGGGAGGAACCAACAACACCCATTTCAGCGCCGGGCAATACACTTCCAGCCCCCGTCCGGCGGCATCGACCGACGCCGCAAACAGTGCGAGGCCGCACGCAAAGAGCAGAAAAATCCCATCGCGGTACATGGCGGAGCTCCCGATACAGTCCAATGGACCTGACAATATCGGACACCTTCACTAATCTACAGATACACTTCTCAGACAATCTGCCCACCCGTACCGGCCGACACCGCCCGTTTGGCCCGGTCCCGCGACCGATACACCGAAAAGACCGAGCATGCTGCAGATCGCCCTCTCTCCCGACAGCCCCACTCCGCTCGTGGACCAGATCGTCGCCGCCGTCCGCACACGCATCGACGACCGCATCCTGCGCCCTGGCGCCCGCCTGCCGTCCATTCGCCAATTCGCCGAACAGCACGGCGTATCGCGCTTCACCGTCGTCGAAGCCTACGACCGGCTGGTGGCCCTCGGCCATCTGCAATCCCGGCGCGGCTCGGGCTTCTACGTCGCCAACCGGGCGTCGCCGGCCCGTGCAATGGAATCCGGACAGGCCATCGAACGGGCCATCGACGCCGCCTGGCTGATGCGCGAAATGACGGTGGACGACCCCGCGCGGATCCTCGCCGGCTCGGGCAATCTCCCCGCAGCGTGGCTCGACGAAGCCGGTGTTCTGCGCGCCCTGCGCGGCCTGTCCCGACGTACCGACGTGCGACCGGTGAGCTACGGCTCGCCCCAGGGCTACGCGCCGCTGCGCGCCCATCTGCAGGTGCGGCTGGCCGAAATCGGCATCGGTGCCACACCGGAGCAGATCGTTCTCACCTACGGCGTACACCAGGCGCTCGATATCGTCTGCCGCTACTTCCTCAAGCCCGGCGACTGCGTGCTGGTGGATGACCCCGGCTACTGGAACCTGTTCGGCAACCTCCGCCTATACGGCGTGGCGCTTGTCGGTGTGCCGCGCACGCCCGACGGCCCCGACACGCAAGCCCTCGAAGCCCTGCTCGCCCACCACCAGCCACGGCTGTTCTTCACCCACTCGGTGCTGCACAACCCGACAGCCGGCAACCTCTCGCCCGCCACCGCGTTCCGGGTGCTGCAATTGGCCGAAAAGCACGACTTCATGATCGTCGAAGACGATATCTACGGCGACCTCGCGCCCGACGCCGCCACTCGTCTGGCCGGCCTCGACCAGCTCACCCGGGTGATCTACACGTCCAGCTTCTCGAAGACGATCTCCGGCAACCTGCGCGTCGGCTTTCTCGCCTGCCGCCCCGACCTCGCCCACCTGTTCACCGACGTCAAGATCGTCACCATGATGTCGTCCGCCGAAATCTCGGAACAGCTGATCCACCAACTCCTTACCGACGGCCACTACCGCAAGCTGGTCGACCGCCTCAAGGGCCGCCTCGCCGACGCCACCGACCGGGCGCTGCGCATGCTCGAACGGGCTGGCCTGCAACCCGACGGGGAGCCGAAGGGCGGCCCCTTCGTCTGGGCCCGCGCACCGGGCATCGCCGACACCGCCGAACTGGCCCGCCACGCCGCCCGCAACAACATCGTGCTCGCCCCGGGCAACGTTTTCCGCCCCCAAAGCCAGCCTTCGAATCACCTGCGCTTCAACGTCGGCTTCTGTGCCGATCCGAGGCTCGAACGCTTTCTCGGCGAAACCCTTCGCACATAAATTTCGCAAAAACATGCGTCTTGTTTTAAAGTTTCAATAGGCATGCCCGCTATATCCAAAGATATACTTGCAAAAGCCGAGAACACCCTGAATTTACAGGGCAAAACAAAACTATTGCCATGCCGGAAAAAATTTCAGCCATGCTTCGCAAGCTCTGCTTTTGCGTCTGTGCCTTCATCGTCGCAGTCAACAGTGCTTGCGCCAACGACCTCAAGGAAATCCGCGAACGCGGCGTGCTCCGCCACTTGGGTGTGCCATACGCCAACTTCGTCACCGGCAGCGGCGACGGCCTCGACGTCGAGATCGTCCAGCTCTTCGCCCGTCACCTCGGCGTGCGCTACGAGTTCGTCCAAAGCACCTGGGGCGACGTGATCGGCGACCTCACAGGCAAGGAAATCCGCTTCAAGCCCACCGTTCAGACGATCGGCTCGCGCCCGGTGCGCGGCGACATCATCGCCAACGGCATGACCATCCTGCCCTCGCGCCAGAAGGTTGTGGACTTCTCCGACCCGACCTTCCCTTCTGCCGTGTGGCTGCTCGCCCGCCCCGACGCCCAGGCCAAGCCGATCAAGCCCAGCGGCGACCGGGAGTTCGACATCAAGGCCACCAAGGCCGTGATGAAGACAGGAACCACCTTCGTGATGGACAACTCCTGCCTCGACCCCACCCTTTACGATCTCGAAGGCAAGGGACTCAAGCTAAAACGCTTCACCGGCAGCACCGTCATCAACGACATCGTGCCCGCCATGCTCAAACGCGAAAGCGACATGACCCTGCTCGACGTGCCCGACGTGCTGCTGGCGCTGGAACTGTGGCCGGGTCAGATCAAGGTCATCGGTCCGATCTCAGGCGAACAGCGGATGGCCGCCGGCTTCCGCAAGGACTCCCCCGAACTGCGCGAAGCCTTCAACGTCTTTCTGGCCGACATCAAGAAAGACGGCACCTACATGCGGCTCGTAAAAAAATACTTCCGTGTCGCCCCCCGCTATCTGCCTGAATACTTCCGCGACATTCCTACCGGCAAGTAAGCCCGGTCCAGTAGATGCCAGAAGCCGACTCATCGCTCTTGCGGCGCTACCGCAAGAGCCTCATTGCGGTCCTGATCTTCGTTGCCTACGCGGTCGTTCTGTTCGCGCACAACCTGAACGTCCAGCAACGCCTTGAGCAGAACCTGCTGGATGCGGCCAGCCTCGAACTCGCCAAGCAGGCCGACGCGCTGTCCGCCCACTTTTCCGAGCGCCACAACACGCTCGCCAATCTGGCCGCATCCGACGCCGTAACCAACTACTTCTCCGGCCACGACCTCGGCATGACCGTCGAATACGGCCTGGGGGTTCACACCCAGGCCGTCGAGGATCGCTTCGAGCACCTGATCGACCAAGAACGTCTGGGCGAAACTCGCATCTATGGCCGGATCGTCCTCATCGACGAAAAGGGCCAACTGATCGCCGCGGCCGGCGCGCTGCCCGAAGGCCGGAGCGAGGACTACCCCAGCCTTGTGACCGGACTCGGCGACACCCGCGCGGTCACCCTGCTCGACTCTCACGACCTGCTCCGCTTCAGCCGGCCAGTCCGCATCAAGGATCATCTGCGCGGTCACGTGATCGCCTACAGCCCCATTTCGGCGATCCAGGAACCGTTTGCCAAGGCCGACGCCCTGCGCCCGGAAGCCCTGGTGATCGCCGCCACCGGCCAGGCGGTCGCCCCGCACATTCCGGCGCTTTTCGCTCAGCCGGAGGTCACCGGCCTGCTGGCCGAACTGCGTTTTCGCGACACCCGCCTCACCGCCGGCCTCCCGGCCATCGGCGACGACAAACCGATTGCCGTCATCAAGCAGGGCATCGACGGCTCACCCCTCGCCCTGGCCGCGTTGATCACCCAGCGCGAACTATCGGCCCACGCCATCCCGTCCCTGTTCCTGGCCGCAGTCGGCGCCGTCCCCTTCCTCGTCCTCTACATCGTGATGCTCGAGATGCGCGAGCGGCGCCAAGTCGAGCATGCCCTCGCCGCAGCCCGGGCCGAAGCCCGCGCCGAAGCCGAACGGCTGGCCCGCGCCCGCAGCGACTTCATCGCCAACATGAGCCACGAGATCCGCACCCCGCTCAACGCCATTCTCGGGCTGGCCCAGACCGGCGAACGCGACCTGTCCGGACGGCAGGCCAAACAGCAATTTGCGCGCATCAGCGACTCCGGCCAGCACCTCCTCGGCATCATCAACGACATCCTCGACTGCGCCAAGATCGATGCCGGCAAGCTATCGGTCGAACACATCGCCATCGAGCCGGAACAGATCATCGACAACGTCGTCACCCTCACCGCCGAGCGCGCCTTCGAACGCGGACTGCGCTTCGAAGTGCGCGAACACGGCCTGCCGGCCCGCTGCCTGGGCGATCCTTTACGCATCTCTCAGGTGCTCATCAACCTGCTCGGCAACGCCATCAAGTTCACCGAACACGGATCGGTCACCCTGGATGCCTGCGTCGAGGGCGACATGCTGCAACTGCGGGTCAGCGACACCGGCGTCGGCATGAGTCCGGACGAAATCTCCCGCCTGTTCCAACCCTTCGAACAGGCCGACAGCACCACCACCCGCCGTTTCGGCGGCACCGGCCTCGGCCTGTCGATCAGCGCCCACCTCGTTCAGGCCATGGGCGGCAGCATCGACGTCATCAGCACGCCCGGTCTGGGGAGCCGCTTTGAAGTACGGCTGCCGCTCATCGACGCACAATTCGACGCCCCGCCCACCCATCCTGCCCACATCGTCCTGGCAGGCTTCCCGTCAGCGGAATCCACCCCCATCGTTGCCGACCTGATTGCCCGCGGCCATCGGGCCAGCGCGATCGAGGCGCCCGCCGCCACACCGCCCGCCGCCGACCTGATCGTGATCGACGCCCGCCGCGTTATCGAGGCCCAGTCCTGGCGCGACTGGCTGAACCGCCTGCGCAGGAGCCGGCGCCCCTTCGCCCTCGCCGGACGCCTCGAAGAAATCAACCGGGCAAACTTGCCCGATGCAATCGGCGGACACCTTCCGTTGATCGAGCGCCCGCTGCGCAGCCGCCACTTCATCGCCAGCCTCGAAAACGGCAAGCGCCCGGCCGCAACCCAGGCTCCGGACACGATGCGCCTTGCGGGCCTGACCATCCTTGCCGTCGACGACAACGAGATCAACCGGATTGTCCTTGCGGACATGCTCAAACAAGAAGGCGCGCGGGTCGAATGCCTCCCCGGCGGCGCCGAAGCCCTCGCCCACCTCGCCGCGGGCCACGCGGCCCGATGCGACATCGTCCTCACCGACATCCAGATGCCCGGCATGGACGGCTACCAATTCACCGGCCGACTGCACGCCGCCCACCCTCGGCTGCCGGTACTCGGCATCACCGCACATGTCGGCGTCGAAGCCCGCGAACGCTGTCTGGCGGCCGGCATGCTCGCCCACATCACCAAACCCATCGATCTCGATGCCCTGGTGGCCGAAATCCTCCGCCATTGCAGCCCCAGCCCCACCGTCACCCCACCCCCAGCAGCCACGCCCAACAGCCCGGCGACGCCCACCGCTGGCCTGATCGACTGGCAGGCTCTCGACAACCAGTTCAAGGGCAAGGACGGCTTTGTCACCCGGATTGTCCACACCGCCATCGTCACCTACCAAAAAGATGCCCGGCACCTGCGAGCATTGGCGCAGGGCGATGGCGACATGGACGACATTTCCTTTGCCGCCCACAGCATCAAGGGTTCTGCCGGAGCCCTCAAGGCGATGCAGGTCCATGAACTCGCCGCCGCCACCGACCTGGCCGCCCGCGCCAGCCATCCGGACAGCCGGGCACTCGCCGCGAGGCTGGCCGAGCAGCTCGACATGATGATCCTCGAACTCGCAACCCGCGTCGGCGAGCCACCGCCGGCGCAAGCCGATGCCGAGCTATTACAATAACGCCCATGAACGCACTCAATAACGTCAAACTGTCCATGCTCGACCTCGTCGCAGTTCGCGAGGGGCGCAGCGTGGCCGATTCGCTGGCCGTCGCCCTACGCACGGCCCAGCACGTCGAAACCCTCGGCTTCGCCCGTTACTGGGTCGCCGAACACCACAATATGGCGGGCATCGCCAGCTCGGCCACCGCCGTGCTGGTCGGCCACATCGCCGGCGGAACCCACACCATCCGGGTCGGCTCGGGCGGCATCATGCTGCCCAACCACGCCCCGCTGGTCGTCGCCGAGGCCTTTGGCACCCTGGCCGAGCTCTATCCCGACCGGATCGACCTGGGGCTCGGCCGCGCCCCAGGCACCGACGGCATCACCATGCGCGCCCTGCGCCGCGATCGCGTCGAAACCGAAGACGACTT
>CALMXT010000328.1 GCA_937871125.1 uncultured Zoogloea sp.
AGGGGCGACCAAAAGGGTAGCTGAGAGTAGAATCCACGCCGCTAAAAAGGGAGATCACCGATGGCAATTTACGAATCCGAACACACCAAGTTCATGCGCGAATGGATGGCCAAACATCCTGAGCAGGTTGAAGAGCAGAAAAAGGGCCGCGCACTCTGGTGGGACAAGCCCCAGGATCTGGAAACCCAGCGCCAGTATGCTGTCGGCAGGGTGCCGCAGAAGGCCTACCCGTACTCGACCGAAAGCTGAATAGCGGTTTGCTGGCACCGAAAATCGCGTTTGTCGATGTGGAAACCACCGGAGCCAACCCGGTGGTGGACCGAATCACCGAAATAGCGATCCTGCGGGTCGAAAACGGTGAATTGGTCGAACGTTGGTCCAGCCTGGTCAACCCGGGCCGCTCGATTCCGCCGAACATTCAATCGCTGGTTGGCATCTCAGACGAAATGGTCGCCGATGCGCCGGCTTTTGCCGAGCTTGCCGACGGGGTGCGGGCGCTGTTTGCGGACTGTATTTTCGTCGCCCATAACGCGCGTTTCGACTACGGCTTCATCAAGAACGAGTTCAGCCGCATCGGCGAGTCGTTCGACGCGCCGGTGTTGTGCACCGTCAAACTGTCGCGGGCGTTGTTTCCCCAGCACCATCGCCACGGACTCGATGCGCTGATCGAGCGTCACGGTCTTGTCTGCACGGCCCGTCACCGGGCACTGGGCGATACTGAGGCGCTGTATCAATTTGCCGGGCTGATTGCCGGTCAATTCGGGCGCGACGTGCTCGATCCGGCCATCGTCAAGGCGATGAGGGCGCCCAGCCGCCCCGCCGGTCTGCCGGAAGGTGTGCTTGAAGGCGTGCCGGAAGGGCCGGGCGTGTATCTCTTCTACGGTGAGAATGCGCTGCCGATCTACATCGGCAAGAGTGTCAGCCTGCGTTCGCGGGTCATGAGCCATTTCTCGTCCGACCACCGTAGCGGCAAGGAAGCCAAGCTGGCCCAGCAGGTGCGGCGGGTCGAGTGGTTGCCAACTGCCGGCGAACTCGGGGCGTTGCTGCTCGAGGCGCGCCTCGTCAAAGAACAGAAACCCACCGAAAACCGCCGTTTGCGCGAGACCGATGCGGTCTTCGGGCTGCGCTACGATCCGACCCGCAAGCGCGGTCCGGTGCTTGTCCGCGAGCCGCTCAACGGTGCCGATCCGGCTGCCTGGGAGGCCGTGTATGGCGCTTTCCGTACCAAGAAGGAAGCCGACAATGCGCTGCGTGAGTTTGCGATTCTCTACAAGCTGTGTCCGCGCCGCATCGGTATCGAGCCGTGGAGCGACGGCGCCTGCCTTGCGCACCAGATGAAGCGTTGTGCCGGGGTGTGCGCCGGCAAAGAGGGGCAGGCTGCGCACGACGAGCGGCTATTGAAAGTGCTGGAAAGCCTGCGCTTGCGTCGTTGGCCGTGGTCCGGTCCGGTGGCGATCCGCGAGTACCACGCCGAAACCGGCCGCAGTGCCGTGCATGTCGTGGATCAGTGGTGCCTGCTCGGCAGTGTGGAGGACGAGGCGGAACTGGGCCGCCTGCTTGAGGCGCTACCGGCCCGCCGCTTCGAGCTGGATACCTATCGAATCTTGCAGCGCTGGCTTGAAACGCCGACCGGGCGCGGGGCGGTCACGCCGCTTTAGGTGGGCCGCCGCAGACCGCTGGGGTTTGCTTGCCGCGCATCCCGGCGCCGCTCGCGCCAGCCTTCCAGCAGTGAATACACCGCTGGAACCACAACCAAAGTCAGCAGCGTGGAACTGACCATGCCGCCGATCACCGCGATGGCCAGCGGCTGGTTGGTTTCGTTGCCGGCACCGAGGCCGGCCGCGGCCGGGGCAAGGGCGAGAATCACCGTCATCGAGGTCATCAACACCGGGCGCATCCGGGTCGGACAGGCGTTGCGCAGGGCGGCATCCACCTTCAGCCCTTCGGCGCGGCGCTGGTTGGTGAGGTCGACCAGCAGGATGGAGTTCTTTGCCACCAGCCCGATCAGCAGCACCAGCCCGATCATCGAGTAGATGTTGAGCGTCTGCCCCGTCAGCCAAAGGGCGGCGATGCCGCCGACAATGGCCAGCGGTTGCGCCAGCATGACGATGGCCGGTTGCAGGAAGCTGTTGAACTGGCTGGCCAGCACCATGTAGAGCAAAGTCAGGGCCAGCGCGAAGGTGAAGCTCATGTACTTCTGCGTTTTGCCGAACTCTTCGGCCTGTCCGATCATCTTGACCTGATAGCCGGTGGGCAGAATGTCCGCCGCGGTCGTTTTCACTTTTTCGACCGCTTCGGCCAAGGGAAGCTCGGGCGAGGCGAAGAAGGTCGCGGCGTATTGCAGATCGAAGCGGCCGACGATGGCCGGACCGAGTGCTTCGCGGAAAGCGGCCACGCTGTCGAGGCGGACCAGTTCGCCGGTTTTGTTGCGCAGGAAGATTTTCGAAAGATCGGCGGGCTGGGTGAAAGTGCCTTCCTTCGCCTTGACGCGGATGTCGTAGCGTTGGCCGTCGCCGGGCTCGTCGTTGTATTTGGCGATATCCACGCCGCCGGTGAGCATGTTGATGGCGAGCGCCACGTCCTGGGTGCTGAGGCCGGCGTCGGCGATGCGGAGGCGGTCGGGGGCGAAGATCAGTTGCGGCAGGTCGAGTTGCAGGTCGGTGTCGATGCGGCCGATGCCCGGCAAGGTGGAGAGCTTGCGTTGCAGCGCGACGGCGTGGCGGCCGAGTTCCTGCAGGTTCTCGCCCGTGAGCACGAATTGCAGCGGTTCGCCGCGCTGGCCCTGAACCATCGGATAGGGCGCGGCGAAAACCCGTGCGCCGGCAACCTGCGCGAACTCTTTGCGCAGCAGCGGGATGACCTCTTGTTGCTTGATCGTGCGCTCTTCCCGCGGTGCCATCCGGACGACCACCGTGGCCTGATTCACCTGACCGGCGGCGCCGAGACCGATCAGCGAAAACTCGGTGTGCACCTCCGGGTGAGTGTTGAGAATGGCTTCGACCTCGCGCAGTTTGGCGTCCGTATAGTCGATGCTGGAGCCCAGCGGCGTGCGCACCGAAACCAGGAAACGTCCTTCGTCCTGCTCGGGCGCAAAGGCCTTGCCGACGTTGGCAAAGAAGAAGGCGCTGGACGCCACCACCGCCAGCGTCGCAACCAGCACCCACCGACGGTGGGTGAGGGCGCCTTCGAGCAGGCGCACGTAGAACGCGTCGAGGCGCCGAAAGAATCGCTCGAAGACGCGATAGACCGGACCATGCTGCTTTTCGACCTTGAGATAGCGGGCGCACAGCATTGGGGTGAGGGTCAGCGAGACAAACAGCGATACCAGCACGCCGAAGGTGACGACCAGCGCAAAGCTGCGGAAGAACTGTCCGATGATCCCCGAGATGAAGGCCACCGGCGCGAAGATGCAGACCAGGGAGAGGGTGGCGGCCATCACCGCAAACACCACCTCGTTGCTGCCATTGACCGCGGCCGAGACTGGATCGGGGTCGAGTTCCTCCCGGTGGCGGAAGATGTTTTCGAGCACCACGATGGCGTCGTCCACCACCACCCCGATGAGCAGCAGCAGGGCCAGCATCGTGAGCGAGTTGAGGGTGAAGCCGGCGAAGTAGATCACCGCGATGGCGCCCAGCAGCGACACCGGAATGGCCAGCGAGATGATCAGCGTGGAGCGCACCGAGCGCAGGAAGATCCACACCACCAACGCCGCCAGCAGGGTGCCTTCGATCAGGTGTTCCTTCAGCGAGTCGACGATTTCGAGGATGAACACGGCGTCGTTGGAGACCACCGCGAGCGTCATGCCGGGCGGCAAGGCGGGGCGGAGATCCTTGTCGAGGCGTTCCAGGATGCGCTCGGTGATGGCCACAGTGTTGGCGTTGGCGATTTTGACCATGCCGAGGCCGACCGTGGTTTTGCCGTTGAAGCGCGCCATCTGGCGGTTGTCGGTCAGGCCGTCCTCGATCTCCGCCACGTCGCCAAGGCGCACCGGCGCCTTTTCGCGAAAGGCCACGATCAGCTCGCGGAGTTGATCGACCTGATGGAATTCGAGGTCGAGCTTGACCAGGCTTTCGGTCGTCCGGCCAACCACGAAGCCGCCGGCGAGCTGCACGTGCTCTTTGGCAAAGGCGTCGGTGATGTCCTGGGCGGTGATCTTGTGGGCCGCCATGCGGTCGGGCCGCAGATTGACCCGGATGGTGCGGTCGCGACGTCCGCCGAGACGCACTTCACCGACGCCGTCGATGGTTTCGAGGCGTTTCTTGAGGATGTTGATGGCGTATTGGTTGAGCTGCTGCTGGGTGCGGTCGCCTTGCAGGGCCAGCCACATGATGGGCTGGGCGTTGGTCTCGACCTTGGCGACCACCGGCGGGTCCACGTCTTTGGGCAGGCGTCGCAGCACCTGATTGACCTTGGACTGGACTTCGTTGAAGGCCACGTCCACCTTCTTTTCGAGGGCGAAGGTGATGTTCACCGTCGATACGCCGGGCGATGAGGTGGATTGGACGTGTTCGATACCCGGCACGCTGTTCACCGCCGATTCGATGACGTTGGTGATGCTCGAATCGACGATGTCCGGGTTGGCACCCTTCAGGGTGGTGGTGATCGAGATGACCGGGAATTCGATGTAGGGATAGCGATCGAGGCCGACCCGCTGGTAGCCGATGATGCCGACCAGCACCAGCACGGCGCTCATCATCCACGCCAGTACGTGGCGTTTGATGGAGAGTTCGGGCAGGGTCATGGTTTGGCTGCCGGGCGGGCGTCGGGCTGGTGCGCGGGAGAAGCCTTGATGGCGACGGCGGCGCCGTCGGTGAGGAAGCCGGCGCCGTCTTCGACGACGCTTTCGCCGTCGGCGAGCCCCTTGACGATCTCGATGCGTCCGTCCTGCTTGAGGCCGGCTTCGACGATGCGCTGGCTGGCCTTGCCGTCTTTGACCACATACACCACCTTGCCGACCGGGCGCAGCACGACGCTTTGTTCGGGGACGACCACCGCGGCCGGCTTGCGGCCGGTGACGATGGATGCGTTGACGGTGCCGCCGGAGAGCAGGCTGCCGTCGTTGTCGATGCGCACCAGTACATCCAGCGCGCGGCTGGCTTCATTGACGGTGGGTTTTACGTCCTCGACCGTGCCACGAAGGAACTTGCCGGGCAGGTGCGGCAATTCGAGGCGCACCGGCTGACCGGCGCGGATGCGAGCGGCAGCGGCTTCGGGAAAGGGCAGATGGGCGCGCAGTACGCGGTTGGATACCAGTCGGAACAGCGGGTCGCCAACCTTGACGTAGTCGCCAGGCGAGACGATCTGGGTTTCGACGATGCCATCGACGGGCGCGACGACCGTGGTACGGCCGAGGTTGTTGCGGGTGGCGCCGCTGCGGGCTTCGGCGGTGGCCAGTTGGGCACGCAGCGCGTTGCGCTGGGCGATGCTGTCGTCGGCACCGTTCTGGGAGATGAAGCCCTTGGCGACGAGGCTTTGCTGGCGCTCGGCAAAACGGTCGGCCTGGGCGACGAGGGCTTCGAGGCGGGCGATTTCGGCGGAGTCGGATCGACTCTGGATCTGGAAATCGGAAGCGTCCAGTTCGGCGAGGCGCTGGCCCTTCTTGACGCGGTCGCCGGCGTGGGCAGAGACGGCGGTGACGCGGCCGGCCACTTCGGCGCCGATTTTCGGATCGATCAGCGCCTCCAGGGTGCCGAGCGTGTCTTCGGTGACATCCAGCGCAATGCTTTGGGCCTTGGCGATGGAGATCAGTGTGGCCGGCGGGCCGGACGGTTTGGTGGTGGCACCGTCGGGTTTGCCGCCACAGCCGGCAAGACCGAAGGCGAGGATCAGGGAAACGCGGGTGGCGAGACGCATGGTCGGAGCCTTCGGACTGGCGGCGGGGGACTTACGGAAGCGGACGTTCGCCCTTGAGCAGGTGTTCAAGGGTTTCCCGGTCGCGGATGACGTGAACGTCGTTGCCATCCACCAGCACTTCGGCGGCGCGGGGGCGGGTGTTGTAGTTGGAACTCATCGTCATGCCGTAGGCGCCCGCCGAGAGGATGGCGAGCAGGTCGCCGGTGTGGACGGCGAGATCGCGATCGTGACCGAGGAAGTCGCCGCTCTCGCAGATCGGGCCGACCACTTCGTAGCGGGTCGTCGGGATGGTTCGCGGGGCGACGGCGACGATCTCGTGGTAGGCGTCGTAGAGCGCCGGACGGGCGAGATCGTTCATGGCGGCGTCGATGACCGCGAAACTCTTTTCGATGCCGGGCTTGAGGTATTCGATGCGGGTGAGCAGCAGGCCGGCGTTGCCGACCAGCGAACGGCCCGGCTCGAAACACAGGGCTTCGTCGCGCCCGGCGAAGCGTTCGAGCAGCGGCTTGAGGTATTCGGTGGGCGTGGGCGGCTCTTCGTCGCGGTAGCGGATGCCGAGGCCGCCACCCAGGTCGATGTGGTCGAGCTTGATGCCTTCGCGAGCGAGTTGGTCCACGAGACCGAGGATCTTGTCGGCCGCTTCGGCCATCGGCGCCGGGTCGAGGAGCTGGGAGCCGATGTGGCAGTCGATGCCGCTGATCTCGATGTTCGGCAGTCTGGCGGCCTTGCGGTAGAGATCCAGCGCTTCGGTGAAGGCGACGCCGAACTTGTTGCTGCGCAGGCCGGTGGAAATGTACGGGTGGGTGTTGGGATTGACGTCCGGATTGACGCGGAAGGCGATCGGCGCACGCTTGCCCATGCTGGCGGCCACCTCCGCGAGGCGGTCGAGTTCGGCGGCGGATTCGACGTTGAAGCAGCCGATGCCGGACGTCAGCGCGTAACGCATTTCGTCGATGCTCTTGCCGACGCCGGAGAAGATCACCTTGCCGGCATCGCCACCGGCAGCCAGCACGCGGGCCAGCTCGCCGCCCGAGACGATGTCGAAACCGGCCCCGAGCCTGGCGAAGACCGACAGGATGCCGAGATTGGAGTTGGCCTTGACCGCGTAGCAGATCAGCGACTTGCGCAGGCCGAGGGCGCGCTGATAAGACTCGTAGGCGGCGGTGAGGGCGGCGCGGGAGTAAACGTAGGTCGGGGTGCCGAAGCGGTCGGCAATGTCGGCGAGGGCGACCCCTTCGAGGGTCAGGCCGGCAGGGCCGGCGGCGAGCGTCGGCACGGGCAGGGCGGTCGTCATTGGGCGGGATCCTGAGGGGCGGGTTTGTTATGATCGGCCGGCGCCTGGGTAGGTGCCGGAGCGGGCTTGGCGGCAGGTTTGGTGGCCGGCTTGGGGATTTGCGGGAGGTACAGTGGCCCCTTGATTCCGCAGCCGCCGAGCACGATCAGGCCGCATGCCGCGGCGACAATGGCGATGGTTCGCATGAGTTCCGCGCAAAAACGGGAATGTTAACAGAACAAGGGGTAAGGCGATGGACGAAGCAGATTTCAATGCATTGGCGGATGCCGAACTGGCCCGTTTGGAGAGCCTGCTGGACGCCTGTGGGATCGATTTCGACTGCGAGGTGAAACCGGGCGGGATCTTGGAGCTTGAGTTCGAGAATGGCACCAAAATCATCGTCAATCGCCACACGGCGGCGCGGGAAATCTGGTTGGCCGCGAAGTCGGGCGGGTTCCATTTTCGCCCCGAGAACGGGCGCTGGCTGGGTACGCGGGATGGGGCGGATTTTTACGTCGTGCTGTCCCGTTGCATGGCGGAGCAGTCCGGCGAGCCGGTCAGTCTCAAGGGCTGACCGGCTTCCGTCCGGGGCGGCAGCTTTACTGCGGTGAGGTTGCCGGCGCCGGCGCTTCGTCCGCCGGGACGGTGCTGGCGGGTTCGTTGGGTGCCTCGGCGGGCGCATCGGGGAGGTTTTCCTTGTAGATCATCTCCTCGGTGGTGGAGCCCGCCGGCTTGACGCGGATGAGGCCTTGCGGAGCAGTCGGATAGGTTTCCGGCACGCCGTCGAGGGCTTTGCGCATGTAGTTGATCCACATGGGCAGGGCCGCCGCTCCGCCGGTTTCGCCGCTGCCGAGCTTGTGGGGCTGGTCGAAGCCGATCCACGCCACTGCGACCACGGTAGGCTGGTAGCCGCAAAACCACGCGTCCACGTATTCGTTGGTGGTGCCGGTCTTGCCGGCCAGATCGCCCCGCTTGAGGACCATCGCCTTGGTGGCGGTGCCGCGCCGGACGACGTCTTTCAGGATCGAATCCATCAGGTAGGCGTTACGCTCGTCGATGGCGCGCTCGGCCGTTTCGCCGGCTACCGGTGGGTCGACGCGGGCGAGCACGTTACCGGCTTCGTCCTGAATTTCCTTCACCAGATAGGGTTCGATACGGTAGCCGCCATTGGCAAAGACCGAGTAGCCACGCAGCATCTGCCAGGGGGTGACGGAGCCCGCGCCAAGAGCCATGGTGAGGTAGGGCGGATGACGCTCTGCGTCGAAGCCGAACTTGGTGATGTAGTCTTGGGCATAGCGCGGGCCGACCGACTTGAGCAAGCGGATCGATACCATGTTCTTGGAGCGCGCCAGCGCGGTGCGCAGCGAAATCGGGCCGTCGTAGCGACCGTCATAGTTTTTCGGCTCCCATGCCTGGCTGCCCGTCTCTCCGGCGGGGAAGGAGAGGGGCGAGTCGTCCACCACGCTGTTTGGGCCATAGCCCTTTTCGAAGGCTGCCGAGTAGATGAAGGGCTTGAAACTGGAGCCCGGCTGTCGCCATGCCTGAGTGACGTGGTTGAACTTGTTGCGGTTGAAGTCGAAGCCGCCGGCCAGTGCGCGGATGGCGCCGGTGCGCGGATCGGCTGCGGCGAGGGCGCCTTCGACCTCTGGCAGCTGGGAGATTTCCCAGTGGTTGTTTTCGGTGTGCGTGATGCGGATCACGGCGCCGGGGCGGATACGCTTGTTGGGCGGCGCCTTGTCGCCGAGCATGCTGGATGCAAAGCGCAGGCCGTCGCCACTGATCTTGATGGTCTCGCCGTAACGGTAGGCAGTGACCGATCCGCCGCCGGCGCGGGTGACGATGGCCGCCAGGAGGTCGTCGTAGTCCGGGATCTCGGCAAGGAGTTCGTCCATCGATTCGGTTTGCTCGGCATTCATGCGGGCTGGGTCGACGTAGCTTTCGGCGCCTCGATAGCCATGACGGCGGTCGTATTCCATGATGCCGCGGCGCAGGGCGCGATAGGCGGCTTCCTGCTCGGCCTTGTTGATCGTCGTGATGACCTTGATGCCGCGCGTGTAGGCTTCTTCGTGGTATTGCTCGTAGGCGATCTGGCGGGCCATTTCGGCCACGTAGTCGGCGCTGCCGCCGAAGTCGGCGGTGCTGGTCACGACTTTAAGCGGCGTGTCGATGGCGGCTTGTTGCTCGGCGGCGGAGATGAAGCCGAGTTCGCCCATGCGACGCAGTACATATTGCTGACGGAGCGCTGCGCGCTTCGGGTTGACCACCGGGTTGTAGGCTGACGGTGCCTTGGGCAGGCCGGCCAGCATGGCGGCTTCGGGTATGTTCAGATCCTTGATCGATTTGCCGAAATAGGTCTGGGAAGCAACGGCGAAGCCATAGGCGCGCCGGCCGAGGAAAATCTGATTGATGTAAACCTCGAGGATCTGATCCTTGCTGAGGTTTTGTTCGATCTTGAAGGCGAGAAGAATTTCGTAGAGTTTGCGGGAGATGGTTTTCTCGCGGGTCAGGAAGAAATTCCGTGCGACCTGCATCGTGATTGTCGATGCGCCCTGGCGCTTGCCGCCGGTGGCGAGATTGGCGCCGGCAGCCCTTAGGATGCCGAGGAAGTCGACGCCCGGATGCTGGTAGAAGCGGTCGTCTTCGGCGGCAAGGATCGCGTGCTTGAGGACGGGCGGAACCTCTTGGATGCGGACGAAAGCGCGACGCTCTTCGCCGTATTCGCCGATCAGGGCGCCGTCGGCGGTGTACACCCGAAGTGGAATCTTTGGGTGGTAGTCGGTAAGGGCTTCCAGTGATGGTAGCGTAGGCCACGCAAAGGCAACGGCAATCGCGAGGATCGCGACGCCGAGGGCGATCAGGCCGAGGAGTAAGGCAAAGGGATAGAGTACCCAGCGCATGGCAGGAGCGGGAAGCGGAGTAAAGTGCCGCATTATACGAGTACGCCAAAGTTGCCGCCCGTAATGCGAAGCCGTGTTTTACAGGAGCTTGCTTTACACCTGTCATGGTTGTTGCTAGGATTTCATGTAGATTGTTGTTATTGCGCCTAACATAAAGAATTTTCAGGATTTTTTGTGATCGACCTATCCTTTCTCAGCCCTAGGGCGCGTCCCTTGGTCGGTGTCGACATTTCGTCGTCGTCGGTCAAGATGGTCGAGTTGTCCGCCGTTTCCGGAGGAGGGTATCGGGTCGAGCGTTATGCGATCGAAGCGCTTCCCCGCGAGGCCGTTGCAGACGGCAACATTGCGAACCTCGAGGCGGTTGCCGATGCGATCCGGCGCGCTTGGCGCCGACTCAATACGAGCACTAAATTCGTGGCGCTGGCGCTGCCCGCGTCGGCGGTTATCACCAAGAAGATCATCCTGCCGGCCGGTCTGCGGGATCAGGAGCTCGAAGTTCAGGTCGAGTCCGAAGCCAATCAGTACATTCCTTTCGCGCTCGACGAGGTCAATCTCGATTTTCAGGTCATCGGCCCCGCTGCGTCGGGCGCGGACGAGGATGAGGTGCTGATTGCCGCGTCGCGCAAGGAGAAGGTCGAGGATCGTGTCGCTGCAGCCGAAGCGGCGGGGCTCAAGGCGCTGGTGATGGACGTGGAATCCTACGCTGCGCTGTCCGCCTTCGAGCTTGTTCAGGCGCAACTCCCGGGGCAAGGGGAAGACAAGATCGTCGCGCTGGTCGATGCCGGCGCCAATGTGATGAATGTTTCGGTGCTGCGAAACGGTGCTCAGGTCTATGCGCGGGAGCAGGCTTTCGGGGGGTTCCTTCTGACCCAGGACATCATGCGCCACTTCGGCATGTCCCTCGAAGAGGCGGAAGGTGCCAAGCGCACGGCGTCCCTCCCGGAGAGCTACGAATCCGATCTGTTGCGTCCCTTTATGGATGCGTTGGCGCTGGAGGTTTCGCGGGCGCTGCAGTTCTTCTTTACCTCGACCCAGTTCAATCAAGTGGACCACATCGTTCTGGCCGGCGGTTGCGCAGTCATTCCGGGGCTCGCGGAGACGGTTGCGGGGCGCACGCAGGTTGAAACCGTGGTGGCCAACCCGTTTGCGAACATGAGCCTGAGTTCCAAGATTCGCCCGAAAAATCTGGCTGCGGATGCGCCGGCCCTGTTGGTTGCTTGCGGACTTGCGCTGCGGAGGTTCGATTCGTGATTCGCATCAACCTGCTCCCTCACCGGGAGGAAATGCGCAAGGCCCGGCGCCAGCAATTCGGGCTGTTTGCGGCGCTGGCCGCGGTAGCGGGTTTGGCAGTGTGGTTCGTCGGGCATACGATCATCGCCGGCTACATCGATAGTCAGGAAGAAAAGAACACCTTTCTGAAGCAGGAAATCGCTGTTCTGGACAAGGAAATTTCCGAGATCAAGGGCTTGCGCGAACAGGCCGAGGCGTTGCTGTCTCGCAAGCAGGTCATCGAGTCCCTGCAAACCAATCGCACCGAAACGGTTCAGGTGTTCAACGAGTTGGCTCGCCAGATGCCTGAAGGGGTCTTTCTCAAGACCCTGAAACAGACCGGTTCGCGGATCAATCTCACCGGTTACGCCCAGTCCAATGCGCGGGTGTCCAATCTGATGAGAAACCTCGAAGCGTCGCCCTATCTTGAACGGGCCGATCTCGTCGAGGTCAAGGCTGCAACGCTGAACAACCGACGGGTCAGCGAGTTCAATCTCAATGTCTCCACCGAGCGCCCGAAAGCGGAAGAGGCTGACAAGTCCGCGGGAAAGCTTCCCGTGATGGCAGGAGGTAAGCCGTAATGGTTTTTAGGGCGTCGATGGAGCGTCTCCAGGTGCGGGATATCCAGACTCTTCTGCGTGACTTCAGGGGGCTGGATCCCAACGATCCAGGGCAGTGGCCGCTCTTTCCCCGGGTTGTCGCGCTGGTTGCGATCTTCCTGGCGATCGTCGTGGGTGGTTGGTGGTTCGACTGGAGCGATCAGTTGACCCTGCTTGACACTAAGCACCACGAAGAACTCACCCTTAAGGACGATTGGGTCTCCAAGAAGCGGCAGGCGATCAATCTGCCGGAATACAAGCGTCAGCTCAGCGAAATCGACCGCCAGTTCGGTGCGCTGCTCAAGCAGTTGCCCAATCGTTCCGAAATCGAGTCGCTGCTGGCGGATATCAACCAAGCCGGTTTGGGACGTGGTCTGCAGTTTGAATTGTTCAAGCCGGGGGCTGAGGCTATGAAGGATTTCTACGCCGAACTGCCGATCGCGGTGCGGGTTACCGGCATCTACCACGACCTGGGTGAGTTCGTCAGCGACGTCGCGCAAATGCCTCGCATCGTGACGCTGAACGACATTGCAATCGAAGCGCAGAAAGACGGTGCTCTCAAGTTCGACGCCACGGCGGTAACCTACCGCTATCTTGACGACGATGAGGTGGCCAAGCTGCGCAAGGAAAAGGCCAAGGAAAAGGGCGGCAAGTGAGAAACATGCGATTGACTGCGCTGCTACCGCTGACTGCAGCCCTGTTTCTCTATGGGTGTAGCGACCAGCAGGACGATTTGCGCAATTGGATGGCGGAAGCTTCGAAAGATCTCAAGCCGAACCTCAAGCCGCTGCCACCGATTCAGCAGGTTGCTGCGGTGAGCTACCAAGGCGCCTCGTTGATCGATCCGTTCAAGGTCTCCAAGCTAGAGCCCGACAAGAAATCCGGGGTGTTCGTTCCCGATGCCAACCGCCGGAGAGAACCTCTGGAGGCGTATCCCCTGGAATCGCTCAAAATGGTCGGCGTGTTGATGAAACGGGGGCAGGTGCACGCCATCATTGCCGCAGACAAGACACTTCACCAGGTAAAGGCCGGGAATTACCTCGGGCAGAATTACGGGCAGATCACTGCCATTTCGGAGACGGAGGTCACATTGAAGGAACTCGTCGAAGACGCCGGCGGTGAATGGGCTGAACGTATCAGTACGCTGCAACTGCAGGAGCAGGCGCCTCAGGAGCCGAAGAAATGAAAATGAGACCTTTTGACGTCAAGTTTGGCGCGTTGCTGTTGGCCGCCTGCTTTGGTGGGCTGATCCCCGCGGCTTCCGCGTTTGCTCAAGCGCAAACGTCACCGACTGCGACTGTGCAGGCAAGCAACCGCATCGAAAAAATCATGGCGGCCGAGCAGGGCGGCAACATCATCCTCAAGTTGACCATGGCCCAGCCCCTTGCTGCTGAGCCGGGCAGCTTCAGCGTGGCCAATCCTGCGCGCATCGCGTTCGATTTCCCCGATACCGCCAATGGTCTTGGGCGCAATAGTCAGGTTCTCAACGCCGGAGAGTTGCGCAGCGTAAACATCGTGCAGGTCGGAGACCGCACGCGTCTGGTGCTGAATCTGGCTCACGTATTTCCGTATGAAACACGTATCGAGGGCAACGATGTATTGATTACGCTAGCCGCCGGTCAGCTTAAGGAGGCGGCCGGTGCGATGGTGACTCAGTCGGCTCAATTCGCGGCACCGGCACTTGTGTCGCAAGGTGAGCGGCATACGATTCGCGATATCAATTTCCGCCGTGGCAAGGATGGCGAGGGCCGGCTGGTCGTCGATTTGTCCGACCCGAACGCAGGTATCGATATCCGCCAACAAGGGGCCGGTCTCGTGATTGACTTCCTCAAGACCGAGGCGCCCGAACAGCTGCGTCGAAAGCTTGATGTCGTCGATTTTGGAACTCCGGTTTCCACCGTCCTGACCCAGACACAAGGCGGCAACGTGCGCATGACCGTCACGCCGCGCGGGTCGTGGGAACACAATGCCTACCAGAGCGACAACCAGTTTGTCCTCGAAGTGAAACCCGTCAAGGAAGACCCCAACAAGCTGACCCAGGGGATCGGCAAGGGACGGTTCGGCGGCGAGAAGCTCTCGCTGAACTTCCAGAACATCGACGTTCGTTCCGTTCTGCAGGTGATCGCCGATTTCACCAACTTCAACATCATCACCAGCGATTCCGTGCAGGGTAACCTCACCCTACGCTTGAAGGATGTTCCCTGGGACCAGGCGCTTGACATCATCCTTCAGGCGCGTGGCCTGGATATGCGCAAGAACGGCAACGTGATCTGGATCGCGCCGCGCGACGAACTTGCCGCCCGCGAGAAGCTCGACCTTGAAGCGCGTGCCCAGATCGGCGATCTCGAGCCTCTGCGTACCGAGAGTTTCCAGATCAACTACCACAAGGCCAAGAGCGTTGCGGAGTTCCTGAAGAACAAGGATCAGACCGTGCTTTCCAAGCGCGGCAGTGTCGTGCCTGACGAGCGCAGTAACAAGATCTTCGTCAATGACATTCCATCCCGGCTGGAGGACATGCGCCGACTGATCGCCGAGATTGACGTCGAGCAGCGTCAGGTGCTGATCGAAGCACAGATCGTTGAGGCAACCGACACTTTCGCTCGCAACCTTGGGGTTCGGCTCGGGTTCGGCAGCAAAAGCGGCGGACGGCTCGGCACCACTGATGGCGGTGTGCCTGTATACCGTACCAACATAGGTGGTGGGCTGGCCGGAACGGGTTATCAGGCCGGGCAGATCGAAACCAAACCGAATTTCTTTACGGATGCGCTGGCCCTGAACCTGCCGGCCAGCAACATCAATGCCAAGCAAGCCGGGGCGCTTTCGTTTGCCCTGTGGAACAGTGCTGCGACCCGCTATATCGATCTCGAAGTGTCGGCTCTCGAGGCCGACGGACGCGGCAAGGTGGTATCCCGCCCGCGGGTCATGACTGCAGACAAGGCAGAAGCGCTGATCGAGCAGGGGTCCGAGATTCCGTACCAGACGACCGCGGGTGGGACGCAGGCTTCCACGGTGAGTTTCAAGAAGGCCAACCTTGCGCTCAAGGTAAAGCCGCAGATCACGCCGGATGGCAAGGTCATGATGGCCATCGAGGTCAACAAGGACCAGGCACGTTATGATCAGCCGGTAGCGGGCGGCAATGTCCCCATCGATACCAAACACGTCAAGACGGAGGTGGTGGTCGAGAACGGCGGCACGATTGTCATCGGTGGCATCTACATTCAGGAGGTTGGAAATAACACGACCAAGATTCCCTTGCTTGGAGATATTCCGGTACTCGGCTACCTGTTTCGTAACAATGAGCGCAAGGACAATAAGACCGAGCTGCTCGTTTTCATCACTCCCCGCATCATCAACGATCAGTTGGGACTTCGCTGAACACCGGTTTGAATGGAATTTCAAATGCGTAACTTGCTTGCTTCTGGTTTGATTTCGCGAATCCGCTTCGCCTTTGTGGTCATGGTTGTGGCCGCCATTGCCGGTTGCGGTGGCGGCGGTGGCGGTGGGTCGACTTCGACCTCTACGACCTGCCTTCCGTTTAGCACCGGCTGTTC